>NZ_UWOA01000009.1:0-95588 GCF_900604305.1 Mycobacterium sp. P7213 | reverse complement strand
TCGCTGAACTACCAGCTGCGCAAAGTCACCAAAGCCCGCGGCTCGTTCCCCTCTGATACCGCCGCGATGAAACTGCTGTATCTGGCCATCCGCAACATCAACCAGAAACGAGGATCAACCACCGGAACCGCTACCTGGGGCTGGACCCACGCCCTCAACGCCTTTGCGATCCAATTTCCCGAACGACTCCCGCTCTAACTCAACCATCAATGGCCACAACCACTTACACAGTTATCTTGACAAGCCCGGGCCGGGCGGTCACAACCGGGCCAGCGGCACGTCAGGTCCCGGCACCGCACAAAATCAGCCAGCGCTTTCGAGGGCACATAGCCCGGCTCGGGCGGGGCATCGCCGGGATGCACCAACGACACCAACCGGGCCGAGCGGGCGAGCTCGGCGATCACCTCCGGCGGGATCAATCCGTCAGACCCGACCAACGAGCCCGGCGCATCACCAGTCCCGTCGACGGTGGCCTGCTCGGCGATCACATGAATCACCACCGGCGAGGCCCCGGGGCGGGAACCCGCCGCACAGTCCGGGCGCCCGCAGCGACAACTCAGCCGGTCCGCTCGCGCAGCCAACGCCCCCATCGCATCCGACCGGCGCTCACCACGACTGCGCGGGTCGTGCTCGCACACCGTGGCGGCCAACACATCCAACGCCTTGTCCAGAGCACGGGCATCGGTGGTCACCAGGCTGCCGTAGATCTCGGTGATCCCGCCCTCCTGATCGCTGAAGCCGACCTCGCGCTGGGCGGCCCGCTCTTTGCGGCGGCGCACCGCATCGGCGTCGGCCTTGGCCACGATCTTGTCGATCTTTCCCGCCAACCGACTCTTGGTCAGCGACGGCCACCGCGCCACCTGCGCCGCCAACTGCCCATCGACGACCGCCAGCACCTCCCGGTCAGTGATCAACCCGGTGCGATACACGATCGTCTGAAACAACCGCATATCGATATCGCCGGCCTTGAACACCTCGGCCACCTGCGGCAACTCCTCGCGCATGACCCGCGCGTAATGCAACCGACTAGCCGCCAGCCCCTGACTGATCCGCAACGCCGCCGCCACCTCGGCAGCCACCGCCGCCTCGGTATCGACCGCCCACTCCTGCGTCTCACCGCAGCGACTCAACCGCAGCACGAACAACTCCCCGATCGCCACCAACTGCGCCGCCGCCGCCCGATTCTCCGCCCGCGCCGACGCACAAACCCGCTCCACCAACGCCGCCGACTCCGGCGTACGCGAGGGGTACCGCCGCTCAAACTGCTCACTGAGGCGCGCGACCGACTCCGGAGAGGGAAGCTTCGATCGCGACTGCTCGAACATACGTTCGATTCTAGCAGGATCCACTGTCCCGCGCCGTAAAAATCGGGACGAAGTCGCCTCCTAGCCAAGCTCCCAGACCGCGGTGACGGTGAAGCTCACGGTCTGCTGGCCCGGCTCGACCGGGGGAGCGGCGGCCATCGCGCGGGGCATCGGCATCCCGACCGGCGTCGGCGGCGCCTCGCCGGCGATCTCGGAGATTGAGATCACCTGACCGAGCCGCAGGCCCGACAATTGGGCGTACTGCTCGGCGCGGTCCCTGGCGTCGTTGAAGGCCCGCTCCCGCGCGCCACGCACCAGCGCCGAATCGTCCTCGATGGAGTAGCTCACCCCGTTGATTCGGGTGGCGTCGCCGCCGGCTCGCACGATCACCGCCAGCACCTGGGAGGCCGAATCGCGCTCAACCTTGACCCGGATGGTGTTGGCGGCCCGGTAGCCGGTGATGTTGGCCGACCCGCTGGCGTCGGTATTGCTGTACTGCGGCTGCAGGCTCACCTGGGTGGTGCTGATGTCCTTGCGGTCCACGCCGGCATCCACCAGCGCGTCGATCACCGCCTGCTGACGCTCGCTGGTCTGGTTCATCGCGCTGGTGACATCTGCGGCGACGAACTCGATACCCGCCTCGGTGGTCAGCGTGTCGGGAACCCCCTGGACCTCGCCGGTGCCCACGACGGTCACCTGACGCGGTATGTCCGTCCCGCCACCGCCCGGCGCGGCATCGCAGCCGGCCATCGCGAGGGCGGCCACGCCGGCCAGCGCCGTCGTCATCGACCAGCGGAGAACCATCCGGGCACTGTGTGTCGGCATGCCTGGCACCCTATCGGAGTCGATGCAGACACCGGCGAAAAAGACTCATGCGGCACACTGAGGCGATGACCACCGCGCCGTCGCGAGTACTGTCCAACGCCATTGAGCCGTTCGCGGGCCAGGTGTACTTCTCCCCGGAGTGTCACCGCGGTTATGCGGCACTCGGTTTCGGCGCCAGCCCCGCAACAACCGGCGGGGTCGAAATGCCGGACGGGCCGGCCTACTTCTGTAGTCGCGGTTCCGCGCTGGGGCAGGCGCCCGGCGACGTGATCGCCGCGACATTCGGAGTGTTCAATCCGGCCGTGGTCGTTCCCGCAGTCGGCTACGGCTGGAAGCTGACCGACGCGCCGACCATTCGGGCGGCGCGCACCGAAGGGGCGGTGGCGCAGCTGCGCCGGGTCTTGGGGGCAGCCCCCGACGGCATCGAGCGCGCGGTGGAATTGCTGCGCGGCGCTACGGATGGCCTCTCGGTGGCGGGCAAGCCGCTGTTCGCCGGGCTGGTTGCCGGTGGGCTGGTTGGTGAGCCGTTGACCGATGCTTGGCTGCTGGCGGACCAGCTCCGCGAATTCCGCGGCGACGCACACATCAACGCCTGGGTCGCAGCGGGATTCGATGCGGTCGAGATCGGGCTGATCACCGAGCTCTATCGCGGATTCCCGCCGCGCACCTACGTCCGGTCCCGGGCCTGGAGTGATGAGCAGCTGACCGCCGGCGAGGAGCGCCTGGCCGCGCGTGGCCTGGCTCGTGACGGGGTGCTCAGCGATGCCGGGCGCACCGCCCGCGAGGCGGTAGAGACTGCAACGGATGCGGCTTGTGCCCCGCTCGTCGCCCGCCTCGGCGACGACTTGGGCGAACTGGTCGAGCTGGTCGGCGCGTGGTCGAAGCAACTGGTCGACGCCGGCGGCTTCCCGGCCTGAAGTCTAGGGCGTGACCAGGATCTTGCAGTGCCGGTCGGGATCGGCCAGGTCATCGAAAGCGGCACCCACGCCGTCGAGTCCGACCTCGCCGGTGATCAGCGGAGCTACGTCGATCCGGCCCTCGGCGATTTCCCGCAGTGATGCGGCGAACTCCTCCGGCTTATAGGCCAGGACGAACTGCACGCTGATCTCCTTGGCGATGCCGAAGAACGGGTGCACGGTGTCGGGTTCCATGCACACCCCGGCCACCACCAGCCGGCTGTGCACCGGCGCGCGCCGCAGCACGTCGTCGATGATCCCCGGCATGCCGACCGCCTCGAAGATCACGTTCGGAGTGACGGTGTCGAACGGCGACCCCTGCGCGGGGTCGAGAGTGCGATGCGCGCCCGTGGTCGTGGCAATGTCCCGCCGGACGGTCGAATAGTCAGCGGCCACAATGTCTTCCACGCCTGCGTTCTGCAAAGCTGCGACGATCGCCATCCCGATCGGTCCGCAGCCCAACACCAGCGCAGTCTCGCCGGCCACGATGCCGGATCTGTTGACCGCATGCAGGCCCACGGCCATCGGCTCGGTCAGTGCGGCATGGCGGGGATCCAGCCCGTTGGGGATCGGCACCAGCAGCGGAGCCGACAGCACCATCTTCTCGGCGTAGCCGCCCAATGTCGTGTTGGAGTAGACGATCGGTTCAATACCCTTGGCGGCCAACAAGGCCGGGATGGAGGTGACCGGCGTTCCGGCGGGAAAGGTCTCGGTTCCCGGGCCGGCCTGCAGCACGGTTGCGCTGAACTCGTGGCCCATGAAGATGTCGGCGTCCAGGTCGACCGATGCCCGCGAGGACGGGCTGCCGGACATGGCCTGCGTCGCGGCCAGTACTTGCTCGCCATGTGAGGCGAAGTGCAGGTCAGACCCGCAGATGCCGCATGCCGTCACTGCGACGAGCACCTGGCCCGGACCCGGGGTCGGCTCCGGCACGTCGTCGCGGTAGATCATCCGCCCGTTGCGCAGCACCGCCGCGCGCATCACTGTGCACTATTCGTGTCGGGGGGCGCGGACTCGGCCACATGCTCGACGACGGCGTTCGTGATCGCCTCGCCGACCCGGCCGAACAACGTGTCGCGCATGCCCCGGGCCCACTCGTGTGATGCCCTGGGTGCGGTCAGTTGGCCCCTGAAGTGCGGAATCACCTTGCGGGCCAACAGCTCGTAGCTGTGATAGGTGGCCTCGGGTGAGGCCCAGTCGTGCCCCAGGAACAGCAAGGTGCCGAAGCCGCCGGAGCGCTCCAGCAGGCCGGTGATGTGTTCGATCGCGTCATCGGGGGTGCCGATGCAGCTACTCCCGGCAGCGGCGTAGGCCTCGACGAACTCGGTCGGCGTCTGCGGTGAGCCTTCGACTTCGCTGGCCAGCGGTACGAACCCGGCCGCGCCGAAGTAGTTCGCGAAATCCTGCAGCCCGTAGGTGCAGTCGGCGATCGCCTGCTCCCGGGTGTCGGCGATGTGCATGATGCTCAGCACCCGCCAGTCGTTGCGGTCCGGTTCGTCGCGCCCGGCTTTCGCGGCTTGATCGCGCACCACTTCCCAGGTGTTCTCCAGAGCCGCAAACCCGCCCGGCACCGACATCGACAGCGACAGCAGTGAGGTGCCCAGCGCGCCGGCCAACCGCGGCCCGGACGGCGAAATCATGGCGGCCGCGGACACTTCTGGGTACGGCCAGGTGTAGGGGCGAATGTGCAGGGACGCGTCACGCAGGGTGAACCAGTCCGAATGCCGGGTGATCAGCTCACCCGGCTCGGCTCGGAACAGCGCCAGGATCGCCTCCAGGGACTCCTGCATCATCCGGCGCTGTTCTACGGGATCGATGCCCATCATGTGGGCGTCGGTGGGCAGCGCGCCCGGTCCGGCGCCGAACATCACCCGGCCGCGAGTCAGGTGATCCAGCAGAACCCAACGGTCGGCCACCATCAACGGGTGGTGATACGGCAGCGAAACCACGCCGGTGCCCAGCCGGATGTGCTTGGTGCGCTCCGCGGCCGCGGCGATGAAGACCTCGGGACAGGCGATCAGTTCGTAGCCGCCCGAATGATGCTCCCCGAACCAGGCTTCGTCGAAGCCTAGCCGGTCCAGCGCGACGACGCGCTCCAGGTCGTATTCCAATGCGACCGTGGGTGATTGACCCAACGCGTGAAACGGGGTGATGAAGACCCCGAAACGCAACGGCCGGGCGGTCACAGCTGCACCCCGCTCACGAATTCCAGCAGCTCCGCGTTGACCTCGTCGGGCCGCTCCTGCTGCAGCCAATGGCCGGCGCCGTCGATGATCACCTCGCGGTAGGGGCCGGTCACCAGCTCGGCGGCCCGATCGCGGCGGGTGAAGGCCAGCACCGGATCTGCCGACCCGGCGATGAACAGGGTGGGAATGTCGATGGTGGCGGCGGGTGGAGCGGTCATGATCTCCCAGTTGCGGTCGAGGTTGCGGTACCAGTTCAGTCCGCCGGTGAACCCGGTGCGGGTGAACTCGGCGACGTAGTGATCCAGTTCGTCGGCGCTGATCCAGTCCGGGCGCGCCGCCGGCTCGGCGAGTCGATCGATGAAGCCCATCGGCCCAGGCGCCGTCATCAGCAACGCCGATTCGCGATCGCCTGGACTGAGGCTGCCCATCATCCGGCGCATGGTGCGGGCCGGATCGGAATCCAATTCCGCGTCGGCCACACCCGGCTGCTGAAAATAGAGCATGTAGAAAAAATTCTCGCCGAAGATATTGCGAAACGCCTCCGTCGGCGGAACCTGTGGGCGGGGCACCGGCGGCACACTGAGCCCCACCACGCCGGCCACCCGGTCCGGGTGCAGCTGCGCGGCGCTCCACACCACCGGGCCGCCCCAGTCGTGGCCGATCCAGATCGCACTCTGGGCGCCGACGTCGTCCAACAGCCCGACCAGGTCACCGGTGAGCGAGGCGATGTCATAGGCCGCGATTTCGTCCGGCCGTGACGACCCGCCGTAGCCGCGCTGATCGGGGGCCAGAACGTGGAATCCCGCGTCGGCCAGCGCCGGAATCTGATGGCGCCACGAGAAGGCCAATTCGGGGAATCCGTGGGCCAGCAACACCACGGGGGCGCCACGCTCACCCGCCTCGGTGACCCGCAGGGTCACGCTATTGGTGTCGACAAAACGTTGAGTTGCTCGTTCGATTACGGGAGCCACCGTCACACCAAAGCACAACCGGGCCGCGATCGAACAGGGTTCCCGAGTCCGGCCAGGCAGGTTAACCGCAAGGGGCGGTAGCCTGAACATGCCCAGCTGCACGTATTGGAAGGATTTGGCCGCGTCCGGCCGATGTCTGATGAATCGCAAAAACGTGATCCGCACCGTAACCGCGATCGCAGTGGTGTTGCTGCTCGGTTGGTCGTTCTTCTATTTCAGCGATGACACCCGCGGATACAAGCCGGTCGACACCTCGGTGGCGGTGGCCCAGATCCACAGTGGCAACGTCAAAAGCGCGCAGCTCGACGACCGCGAGCAGCAGCTACGCCTGGTCCTGAAGACCCCGCTCACCAGCGTTGAGGCGACCGACAAAGCCGGCAAGGCGGGCAAGGCCGACAAGCCCGGCCGGTCCGAGAAGGTCGACAAGCTGATCACCAAGTACCCGACCGGGTACGCCGTTCCGCTCTATACCGCGCTGACGGCCAAGAAGGCCGAGATCAACACCGTGGTGAACCAGGGCAGCCTGCTCGGATCACTGCTGATCTACATGTTGCCGATGTTGCTGCTGATCGGCTTGTTCGTGATGTTCTCCCGGATGCAGGGCGGCGCGCGGATGGGCTTCGGTATGGGCAAATCCCGGGCCAAACAGCTGGGCAAGGACATGCCCAAGACCACCTTCGCCGACGTCGCCGGCGTGGACGAGGCGGTCGAGGAGCTCTACGAGATCAAGGACTTCCTGCAGAACCCGGGCCGCTACCAGGCACTGGGCGCCAAGATCCCCAAGGGCGTACTGCTCTACGGCCCGCCCGGTACCGGTAAGACGCTGCTGGCCCGTGCGGTTGCCGGTGAGGCGGGCGTGCCCTTCTTCACCATCTCCGGCTCGGACTTCGTGGAGATGTTCGTCGGTGTGGGCGCCTCCCGGGTGCGGGACCTGTTCGAGCAGGCCAAACAGAACAGCCCGTGCATCGTGTTCGTCGACGAGATCGACGCGGTCGGCCGCCAGCGCGGCGCCGGCATGGGCGGCGGGCACGACGAGCGTGAGCAGACCCTCAACCAGTTGCTGGTGGAGATGGACGGGTTCGGCGAGCGCGCCGGGGTCATCTTGATCGCGGCCACCAACCGGCCAGACATCCTCGACCCGGCGCTGCTGCGGCCCGGTCGGTTCGACCGTCAGATCCCGGTGACCAACCCCGACATCGCGGGGCGGCGGGCAGTGTTGCGGGTGCATTCGGCGGGCAAACCGATCGGCCCTGACGCTGATCTGGACGGGCTGGCCAAGCGCACCGTCGGCATGTCCGGCGCTGACCTGGCCAACGTGATCAACGAGGCGGCGCTGCTGACCGCTCGCGAGAACGGCACCGTGATCACCGGCGCGGCACTGGAAGAAGCGGTGGACCGGGTGATCGGCGGTCCGCGCCGTAAGAGCCGGATCATCAGCGAGCACGAGAAGAAGATCACCGCCTACCACGAGGGCGGACACACCTTGGCGGCCTGGGCGATGCCCGACATCGACCCGGTCTACAAGGTGACGATCCTGGCTCGCGGCCGCACCGGCGGGCACGCGGTGGCCGTGCCCGAGGAAGACAAGGGACTGCGCACTCGCTCGGAGATGATCGCCCAGCTGGTCTTCGCCATGGGCGGGCGCGCCGCCGAGGAACTGGTGTTCCGTGAGCCGACCACCGGTGCGGTCTCCGACATCGAGAAGGCCACCGCGGTGGCACGCGCCATGGTCACCGAGTACGGCATGAGTGCGAAGCTCGGTGCGGTTCGCTACGGCACCGACCACGGCGACCCCTTCGTCGGGCGTGCGATGGGCAGCCAGGCCGACTACTCCCACGAAGTGGCCCGCGACATCGACGACGAGGTCCGCAAACTGATCGAGGCCGCGCACACCGAGGCCTGGGAGATCCTGTCCGCATACCGTGACGTCCTCGACGTGCTCGCCGGCGAGCTGTTGGAGAAGGAGACGCTGCACCGCGCCGACCTGGAGAAGATCTTCGGCGACGTGACCAAGCGGCCCCGGCTGACGGCGTTCGACGACTTCGGTGGGCGAGTTCCATCCGACAAGCCGCCGATCAAGACCCCCGGTGAACTGGCCATCGAGCGGGGCGAGCCGTGGCCGCAGCCGAAGCCGGAGCCGGCGTTCAAGGCCGCCATCGCTCAGGCGTCGCGGGAGGCGGCGGCCCGGGCGGGTGAAAACGGCCCCAACGGCAGCAACGGTGTACCCGCCGGCGGTGAGGCGGGCACCCAGCCCGACTACGGCGCCCCGGCGGGCTGGCGCGCACCCGGTTGGCCGCCCTCGCAGCAGCAGGCGCAGCCCCCGCAACAGGGCGGCTACTGGTACCCGCCCCAGCACTGGCCGCAGGGTGGTTACCCGCCCGCCCAGCACTACCCGCCCTATCAGCACCAGCCTCAGCCGTACCCCGGCGCGGGCCAGCCGCCGGCACCGCCGGCACCGTCCGGTGAGGCAGACGGTGGTCACGGCACGGAGAACAACCGGTCCGAGCAGCCGTCGGGTGACTGAGAAAGCGGGGTCGACGATGACGTCGGCAATCTTCGATCAAGCGCGGGCCGAGGCCGCCGTGCGCGAGCTGCTGTTGGCCGTCGGCGAAGACCCCGACCGGGCGGGTCTACTCGACACCCCGGCGCGGGTCGCCCGGGCCTATCAGGAGATGTTCGCCGGGCTCTACACCGACCCGGACGCGGTGCTGGAGACCACCTTCGACGAGCAGCACGAAGAGCTGGTGATCGTCAAAGAGATCCCGCTCTACTCCACCTGCGAGCACCACCTGGTGGCCTTTCACGGTGTCGCGCACGTCGGCTACATCCCCGGCTACGACGGCCGGATCACCGGTCTGTCCAAGCTGGCGCGGGTGGTCGACCTCTATGCGAAGCGCCCGCAGGTGCAGGAGCGGTTGACCGCGCAGGTCGCCGACGCCCTGATGCGCAAACTCAATCCGCGCGGAGTCATCGTGGTGGTCGAGGCCGAGCATCTCTGCATGGCAATGCGCGGAGTGCGTAAGCCCGGCGCGATCACCACCACGTCGGCGGTGCGCGGGCAGTTCAAAACCGACAGCACGTCGCGCGCTGAGGCCCTGGAACTCATTCGGCGCAAGTGAGCCCGACACGCGTGCTGGTCGTCGGGGTGGTCAACGTCACCGCCGATTCGTTCTCCGACGGCGGGCGCTACCTCAACGTCGATCGCGCCGTTGAGCACGGTCGCGAGCTCGCGGGCCAGGGTGCGGCGATCATCGACGTGGGGGGCGAATCGACCCGGCCGGGCGCGGTGCGCAGCGACCCGCGGGCGGAAGCGCGGCGAGTCATTCCAGTGGTGAAAGAACTTGCCGACCAAGGTATTACGGTCAGCATTGACACGATGAACGCCGCCGTCGCTGAAGCCGCGCTGGACGCCGGTGCCACGATCGTCAACGATGTGTCCGGCGGAGCGGCGGACCCCGCCATGGCTCCGCTGCTGGCCTCTTCGGGTGCCCGATGGGTGCTGATGCACTGGCGGCCGGTCGATCCCGACAATCCGCATCGGGTGCCGTGCTACGGCGACATCGCCGCCGAGGTTCGCCGGGATCTGCTCACCGCCGTCGACGCGGCGGTAGCCGCCGGTGTGGACCCAGCGCGGTTGATCATCGATCCCGGTCTGGGCTTCGCCAAGACCGCGCAACACAATTGGGCCCTGCTGCATGCGTTGCCGCAATTGGTCGACCTCGGCATGCCGGTGCTGGTCGGCGCGTCACGCAAGCGGTTTCTCGGTACGCTGCTGGCGAGCGCGGACGGCATGCCGCGGTCGCCCGACGAGCGCGAAACGGCGACCGCGGTGATATCGGCGTTGTCCGCGCTGCACGGCGCCTGGGGCGTGCGGGTGCACGATGTGCGGGCCTCGGTCGACGCGCTACGAGTCCTGGAAGCCTGGAGTCAAGGAGGCGCAAGCGATGACTGATCGGATCGAGTTGCGCGGCTTGAAGGTTCGCGGCAACCATGGGGTTTTCGCGCACGAGCGTGCCGACGGCCAGGACTTCGTCGTCGACATCACGGTCTGGATGGACCTCGCCGCCGCGGCGGCCAGCGACGACTTGGCCGACACCTACGACTACGGACAGCTCGCACAGCGCGCCGCGGATATCGTCGCGGGCCCGGCTCGCGATCTCATCGAGACCGTCGCCGCCGAGATCGCTGAGGAGGTGATGGGCGACGCGCGAGTGCAGGCCGTGGAGGTGACGCTGCACAAGCCGCACGCCCCGATCCCGCTCACCTTCGCCGACGTCGCGGTGGTGGCGCGGCGTTCGCGCACCGACCGGCGCGGCAAGGTGGTGCCGGCATGAGTCGCGCGGTTCTGTCGGTGGGATCCAACCTGGGGGACCGGTTGGCCCTGCTGCAGTCGGCAGTCGATGGCCTGGGCCCCGGGGTGCGCGCGGTATCGGGGGTGTACGAGACCGAAGCGTGGGGCGGAGTCGAACAGGGCCCCTTCCTCAACGCCGTGCTGATCGTCGACGACCCCGCTGCCGACGGCGACGCCTGGCTGCGCCGAGCACATGAACTGGAGCAGGCCGCCGAACGCGTGCGCACTCAGCGCTGGGGGCCGCGGACCCTGGACGTCGACGTGATCAGCTGCCACGACCAGCAGGGGACGGAGGTGCTGTCCGACGACGACCGGCTGACCCTGCCCCATCCCCGAGCCCACCTGCGGGCGTTCGTACTGGTTCCCTGGCTATCGATCGAGCCGGAGGCGCGACTGACCGTAGCCGGCCGGCCGCGTGCGGTGACAGATCTGCTCGACGAGCTGGAGCCGGCGGAGCGTGCCGGAGTGGCGCTGACCGATTTGGTGCTGACGCTCTGATGGGCCCGACTCGAAAACGTGACGTGGCAGCCGCGGCGGCCGCGGTGGCCCTCATCAGCTATCTGGCGGTCCCATTGCTGTACCGATGGTTCCCGCCCATCACCGTGTGGACCGGGATATCGCTGCTGGCGGTCGCGATCGCCGAGGTGGCCTGGGGCCGCTACGTCGGGGCGAAGATCGACGACGGGCAGATCGGCGCCGGGGCCGGGCGGCTGCATCCGCTCGCGGTGGCGCGCACCGTGGTGGTTGCCAAGGCGTCGGCCTGGATGGGGGCGCTGGTGCTGGGCTTCTGGCTGGGTGTGCTCGGCTATCTGCTGCCGCGCCGGCCCACGCTGCAGGTCGCGGCCCAAGACACCGGCGGCGCAGTGGTCGCCGCGGCCAGTGCGCTGGCTCTGCTCATCGCCGCGCTGTGGCTGCAGAACCGCTGCAAGTCGCCGCACGATCCGGGCCAGCCCACCGAGCTGACCGGAAATCAACCCGGGTGAGAATCGCCGGAGCGGGGCGACACGCGGATTGACCTCGTACAGGTACAGTCGGGCAATGCGCGCCAGCAACGGTACGGGACATAGCGGCGAGGAGGGTGCGCCTCCCGCTTGCGGGGGAGAGCGGCGCAGATGAATTCGGTCCTGTCCCGCGCCCCGGGTCGGCGTGGAGTTCGCAGGCCGGGTTGGACATTGATGACGGCGCTGTTGATCCTCGCGATCGCCGCGAGTTCGGCGCTGGTGTTCACCAGTCGGGTGGAACTGCTCAAACTCGCCGTCATCATCGCGCTGTGGGCCGCGGTCGCGGCGGCGTTCGTCTCGGTGATCTACCGGCGGCAAAGCGATGTGGACCAGGCTCGGGCCCGAGACCTGAAGCTGGTCTACGACCTCCAACTGGATCGGGAGATTTCCGCACGGCGCGAATACGAGCTGACGGTGGAGTCCCAGCTGCGCCGCGAACTGGCCTCCGAACTGCGGGCACAGGCCGCCGACGAGGTCGCCGCATTGCGCGCCGAGTTGTCCGCCCTGCGCACCAACCTCGAGATCCTCTTCGACGCCGACCTGAACCATCGCCCGGCCCTCGAGCCCGAGCGCACCCCGGTCCGGGCTTACAGCGACTGGGCGCGCTCGGCTGAGCAACCCAACACCGGCGCCACCCGGGTCGCGTCGTCGACCGCCACGAGCTACCCGCCAGACTCGGTCACCCAGACCGCGGAGAACCCGATCATCGACGTTCCCGAAGTGCGGATTCCGCCCGCCGGGAGTCCCTCGCCCCAGGCGCCGCCGACACCGCAGGCGCCGCATGCCGAGCGCCGTCGCGGTTCGCATCGCCGCAGCGCCGAGCCGCCCCGGCGGGCCCCCGAGGAGAACCCGCAGCCGCAACCGGCGGCCGCTCGCTGGGCGCAGCCGCCGCAGCCCTTCAGCGCGCCCGAACCGCGCCGCGAGCCGGAGCCGCCGCAGCCACCACCGGCTTCGCCGCCTCCTCCCTGGGCCGCGGCGCCGAGCCCGTCTTGGAAACCCGTTGGCGCCGAGGGGGAATGGCTTCCGCCGGGCGCACCGGGCAGCCACTGGTCCGCGGATGTTCCGGCGGATGCCGGGCGGCACGGCGTGCCCGAGCTGGGCCCCGAAGCGCCGAGCCGCCACGGTCGCCACTCCGGACCGGCCGAATCAGCCGCAGGTCCGGTGAACGGATCCGAACAGGCACGCCCCGAGGGAGGGGGTCGCCGTCGGGCGCGTTCTCGGCACGCGGCGGAGCCGGCCGGTGACCAAGTCCAGTCGACGCCGATCAGCCCGGCGCCACCGGTAGTCACCGAACCGGCGGCGCAGGAGCCGGCCGCGCCGGCCCACGCCCGTTCGGACGCGGCCCGGCATTCCGCCGGCGCCGACGGGAGCGGCGACGGCCCCAGCACCGGCGGTCAGTCGGTGGCTGAATTGCTGGCCCGACTGCAGCCCGCCCCGACCGAAGGCCGTCGGCGCCGCCGCCGCGAGGACTGATCCGCGCTCAACTGCGACCAACGTCACTCGCAGCGCCGGGGCCGATCGGGATAGACTCACCGGCGACCGTCCGGTACCCGCAACGCGGGACTGGAACGAAAATCAAGAGAACCTGTGAGGTCGTCTGCATGGCGCAGTTCGACGGACTGCGGCCCGCCCGGCTCAAGGTCGGCGTCATCTCGGCCGGCCGCGTCGGCACCGCACTCGGTGTTGCGCTCGAGCGCGCCGAGCATGTCGTGGTGGCGTGCAGTGCGATCTCCGAGGAGTCGCGGCAGCGCGCCCAGCGCCGGCTGCCCGACAGCCTGATCCTGCCGGCACCCGATGTCGCCGCGGACGCGGAACTGCTGCTGCTCGCCGTCCCCGACACCGAACTGGCCGGCATCGTGGCCGGTCTGGCCGCCACGGGCGCGGTGCGCGCCGGCACCATCGTGGTGCACACCTCCGGGGCCACCGGGGTCAGCGTGCTTGCGCCGCTGAGCGGGCAGGGGTGCCTGCCGCTGGCCATCCATCCCGCGATGACCTTCACCGGTTCGGATGAGGACATCGACCGGCTGTCGGAGAGCTGTTTCGGTATCACCGCTGCCGACGAGATCGGCTTCGCCATCGCCGAGGCACTGACCCTTGAGATCGGCGCTGAGCCGTTCCGGGTCGAGGAATCCGCCCGCACCCTCTACCATGCCGCGCTCTGCCACGGCGGAAACCACGTGGTCACCGTGATCGACGATGCCCTGGCGGCGTTGCGCGCGGCATTGCCGAGACCGCTCGGCTCGACCGTGGCCGACGACCCCGACGGCATCGCCGAGCGGGTGCTCGGACCGCTGGTGCGCGCCGCGCTGGCCAACACCCTGCGGGACGGCCGGGCCGCGCTGACCGGGCCGGTGGCCCGCGGCGACTCGGCCACCCTGGCCCGGCACCTGCGGGCGCTGGCCGCCGTGAGCCCCGACCTGGCCGAGGCCTATCGCACCAACGCACTGCGCACCGCGCACCGCGCCGGTGCCGCCGACGATGTGCTGGAGGTGCTGGCCCGATGAACTCGAACACTGGCCGGGGCCCGCAGCCCACCTTCACCGCCGGCGGGTTCAACGTCTATGAGCGGCCTGACGATGTCGCCCGGGTCAGCCGCGCGCTGCGGTCGACCGGTCGTCGGGTGATGTTGGTGCCCACCATGGGCGCCCTGCACGAGGGTCACTTGTCGCTGGTTCGCGCGGCGCAGCGGGTGCCGGGTTCAGTGGTCGCGGTGTCGATCTTCGTCAATCCGCTGCAGTTCGGTGCCGGAGAAGACCTCGACGCCTACCCGCGCACCCTGGACAGCGACCTGGCCGCGCTGCGCGCCGCCGGGGTGGACCTGGTTTTCACGCCGGCTGCCGCGGCCATGTACCCGAACGGTCCGCGCACCGCCGTGCACCCGGGACCGCTGGGCACCGAACTCGAAGGGGCCGCGCGCCCGACTCACTTCGCCGGCATGCTCACCGTGGTCGCCAAATTGCTGTCGATCGTCAACCCTGACCGGGTGTTCTTGGGGGAGAAGGACTATCAACAGCTGGTTCTGGTGCGCCAGATGGTCACCGACCTCAACCTTGGCGTGACGGTGGTGGGCGTTCCCACCGTGCGCGAAGCCGACGGTCTGGCGATGTCGTCGCGCAACCGCTACCTCGATCCCGCGCAGCGCGAAGCCGCGACGGCCCTGTCGGCCGCCCTGGCTGCCGGTGAGCGCGCGGCTGCGGCCGGCGCCCAAGCCGCCCTGGACGCCGCCGCCGCGGTGTTGTCCGCGGTGGAGGACGTCGACGTCGACTATCTGGAGGTTCGCGGCGTCGACCTCGGCCCGGCGCCCGCCGATGGGTCCGGCCGGCTGTTGATCGCCGCCCGGGTGGGCACCACCCGACTGCTCGACAACGCGGCGATCACGCTGGGAGCTCCCGCCGACGCCGAGGTGGCTTTAGCCGGTTCGGAGGCCGGTTCAGATGGATATCACGTCTCAACCCGGAGGAATTGATGTTTCGGACGATGCTCAAGTCGAAGATTCACCGTGCCACGGTCACTCATGCTGACCTGCACTATGTCGGCTCGGTGACCATCGATGCGGATCTGATGGACGCCGCGGACCTGCTCGAGGGTGAGCAGGTCACAATCGTCGACATCGACAACGGTGCCCGACTGGTCACCTACGCCATCACCGGCGAGCGGGGCAGTGGTGTCATCGGGATCAACGGTGCGGCAGCGCATCTGGTGCACCCCGGGGACCTGGTCATCCTGATCGCCTACGGCACCATGGAGGATGCCGAGGCGCGCCGCTACCGGCCCCGGATCGTGTTCGTCGACGCCGACAACAAGCAGGTGGACCTCGGTGACGACCCGGCCTTCGTGCCCGATGACGTCTCGGATCTGCTCTCGCCCAGAAGCGTGCACTAACCGTGCTGCTGGCGATCGACGTCCGCAACACCCACACCGTCATCGGCCTGATCTCCGGTTCCGGTGACAATGCAAACGTTGTGCAGCAGTGGCGGATTCGGACCGAGGCGGAGATCACCGCCGACGAGCTGGCACTGACCCTGGATGGACTCATCGGCGACGACGGCGAACAACTCACCGGTGCCGCCGCGCTGTCCACCGTCCCGTCGGTACTACACGAAGTTCGGCTGATGCTCGACCAGTACTGGCCGTCGGTGCCAGCCGTGTTGATCGAGCCCGGCGTGCGCACCGGGATTCCGCTGCTGGTGGACAACCCCAAAGAAGTGGGGGCTGACCGGATCGTCAACGGGCTGGCCGCGTTTCACAAGTTCAAGACGGCGGCGATCGTCGTCGACTTCGGTTCGTCGATCTGCGTCGACGTGGTATCGGCCAAGGGGGAGTTCCTGGGCGGTGCCATCGCGCCCGGCGTCCAGATCTCATCGGACGCCGCCGCTGCCCGCTCCGCCGGCCTGCGCCGGGTCGAGCTCACCCGGCCCCGCTCGGTGATCGGCAAGAACACCGTCGAATGCATGCAGGCCGGCGCGGTCTACGGGTTCGCCGGGCTGGTCGACGGTCTGGTTCGCCGGGTTCGCGAGGAGGCGGCGGGCGCCGGCGATGACGTGACCGTGGTGGCCACCGGCCACTCCGCACCGCTGTTGCTGGCCGATCTGCAGACCGTCGACCATCACGACGCCAACCTCACCCTGGACGGGCTGCGGCTGGTGTTCGAGCGCAACCGGGACAGTCAGCGGGGCAGGCTCCGCCCGGCGCGCTGAGCGCCGCCCGGCTTTTCGTTCTGTAGCCCCTGTTCCTCTAAGCTGGCGGGTCGTGAGCTCCGCCGACGTTTCCCCCGCCACGCAGGACGAATCCGACCTCCCTGAGCAGTTCCGGATCCGCCGCGACAAGCGGGCTCGGTTGCTGGCCGAAGGCCGCGACCCCTACCCCGTGGCGGTGGACCGCACCCACTCGCTCGCCCAGATCCGGGCCGCTTACCCCGACCTGGTTGCCGACACCGCCACCGGTGACGTCGTCGGCGTCGCGGGGCGGGTGGTATTCGCCCGCAACTCGGGCAAATTGTGCTTCGCCACCCTGCAGGAGGGCGACGGCACCCAGCTTCAGGTGATGATCAGCCTCGCCAGTGTCGGGGAGCAGGAGCTTGAGGCGTGGAAGGCCGATGTCGACCTCGGTGACATCGTCTACGTGCGCGGCGAGGTGATCAGCTCCCGCCGCGGCGAGTTGTCGGTGTTGGCCGATTCCTGGCAGATGGCCTCCAAGTCATTGCGTCCGCTGCCGGTAGCCCACAAGGAGATGAGCGAGGAGTCGCGCGTTCGACAGCGCTACGTCGATCTGATCGTGCGGCCGGAGGCGCGTACGGTGGCCCGCCAGCGCATTGCGGTCATTCGCGCCGTGCGAAACGCGCTTGAGCGTCGCGGGTTTCTCGAGGTCGAAACGCCGATGCTGCAGACGTTGGCCGGTGGAGCGGCCGCCCGTCCTTTCGTAACCCATTCGAACGCCCTTGACGCGGACCTTTTCCTGAGAATCGCACCAGAACTGTTCCTGAAACGGTGCGTGGTCGGCGGGTTCGACCGGGTCTTCGAACTGAATCGGGTCTTCCGGAATGAAGGCGCCGATTCCACGCATTCGCCGGAGTTTTCGATGCTGGAGACCTACCAGGCCTACGGCACCTATGACGACTCGGCAGTGGCTACCCGCGAGATTATTCAAGAGGTCGCCGATGAGGTGATCGGAACCCGGCAACTGCCGCTGCCTGATGGCAGCATCTATGACATTGACGGCGAATGGGCGACGGTGGAAATGTATCCGTCGCTGTCGGCCGCGCTCGCCGAAGAGATCACCCCCGCGACCTCGGTGGCCGACCTGTGGGCTATCGCGGATCGACTCGGCGTGGAGATTCCCAAAGACCGCGGTTACGGTCACGGCAAACTCGTCGAAGAACTCTGGGAACATGCTGTCGGTCAGGATCTGAACGCCCCGACATTTGTTCGGGATTTCCCGGTCGAGACGACGCCGCTGACCCGCCAGCACCGCAGCATCGAAGGTGTCACCGAGAAGTGGGATCTCTATATGCGCGGCGTCGAACTTGCTACCGGATATTCCGAGCTCATCGACCCAGTGGTGCAGCGCGACCGCTTCGCCGAACAGGCCCGTGCGGCAGCTGCGGGTGATGACGAGGCGATGGCGCTCGACGAGGACTTCCTGGCGGCGATGGAACATGCGATGCCGCCCTGCACAGGTACCGGAATGGGTATCGACCGCCTGTTGATGGTTTTGACGGGTCTATCAATTAGAGACACCGTTTTGTTTCCGATTGTTCGCCGTCAAGGCAACTGAACTGCGCCGTAGCCTGTTGTGTTGAAGCAGGCGTATTTTTATGGCAGATTAGTCGGCGAGGTCGAATACGGCTGGCGCACCGATTGCGCGCACGAAAGCTAACCAAGGGGTACCAATGGCGAAAAAAGTGACCGTCACCTTGATCGATGATTTCGATGGTGAGGGTGCCGCCGACGAAACGGTCGAATTCGGCCTGGACGGGGTGACCTACGAGATCGACCTTTCGAGCAAGAATGCTACAAAACTTCGTGCCGAACTGAAGAAGTGGGCTGACGCGGGTCGTCGGGTCGGAGGGCGCCGGCGTGGCCGCTCCGGTGGCGGTCGCCGTGGAACCATTGACCGCGAACAGAGCGCCGCCATCCGCGAATGGGCCCGCCGTAACGGACACAATGTGTCGACCCGCGGGCGCATCCCGGCCGACATCATCGACGCGTTTCACGCCGCCACCTAGGCCTACTGGAACCAGCTAGGTTTCGCTACTGGCGAACCTAGCGCCCGCCGGAACACATTCGGTGGGTCCAGACGTTGGTCCCTTGCATCCGGTGCCAGGTCTTTCGGGACGGGCCATCGGATGGTCGATTCAGTACGCACTGCAAGGCAGGTCACAGCGCGCTGCGCCGCCCACTAGAGTGGACAGCAGGCACGCCGGCCGAGCCGAGGCCGATCAAGTGCCGATCGCGAGGGAGAGCAGGTAGCCACCGATGTTCGAGAGATTTACCGACCGCGCCCGCAGGGTCGTCGTCCTGGCTCAAGAAGAGGCCCGGATGCTCAACCACAACTACATCGGGACCGAGCACATCCTGCTGGGCCTGATCCACGAGGGTGAAGGTGTAGCCGCCAAGTCGCTGGAGTCCCTGGGCATCTCTTTGGAAGGGGTGCGCAGCCAGGTCGAGGAGATCATCGGCCAGGGCCAGCAGGCGCCGTCCGGGCACATCCCGTTCACCCCGCGCGCCAAGAAGGTGCTCGAGCTGAGCCTGCGTGAGGCGCTGCAGCTCGGCCACAACTACATCGGCACCGAGCACATTCTGCTCGGCCTGATCCGCGAGGGTGAGGGCGTCGCCGCCCAGGTTCTGGTGAAGCTGGGTGCTGACCTGACCCGGGTTCGCCAGCAGGTGATTCAGCTGCTGAGTGGCTACCAGGGCAAGGAGACCGCGGAGGCCGGTACCGGGGGACGGGGCGGCGAGTCCGGTTCCCCGTCCACCTCGCTGGTGCTCGACCAGTTCGGTCGCAACCTGACGGCGGCCGCCATGGAGGGCAAGCTCGACCCCGTCATCGGCCGCGAGAAGGAAATCGAGCGGGTCATGCAGGTGTTGAGCCGGCGCACCAAGAACAACCCGGTGCTGATCGGTGAGCCCGGTGTCGGCAAGACCGCTGTGGTCGAGGGTCTGGCGCAGGCCATCGTGGCCGGCGAGGTCCCCGAGACGCTGAAGGACAAGCAGCTCTACACCCTGGATCTGGGGTCGCTGGTGGCCGGCAGCCGTTACCGCGGTGACTTCGAGGAGCGCCTGAAGAAGGTGCTCAAAGAGATCAACACCCGCGGCGACATCATCCTGTTCATCGACGAGTTGCACACCCTGGTGGGTGCCGGAGCGGCCGAGGGCGCGATCGACGCGGCCTCGATCCTCAAGCCGAAGCTGGCTCGCGGTGAACTGCAGACCATCGGCGCCACGACTCTCGACGAGTACCGCAAGTACATCGAGAAGGACGCCGCCCTGGAGCGCCGGTTCCAGCCGGTGCAGGTCGGTGAACCCACCGTCGAGCACACCATAGAGATCCTCAAGGGTCTGCGGGACCGCTACGAGGCCCACCACCGGGTCTCGATCAGCGACTCGGCGATCGTGGCGGCGGCCACCCTGGCCGACCGCTACATCAACGACCGGTTCCTGCCGGACAAGGCGATCGACCTGATCGACGAGGCCGGCGCCCGGATGCGAATCCGCCGGATGACCGCGCCGCCGGACCTGCGTGAGTTCGACGAGAAGATCGCCGACGCACGCCGCGAGAAGGAGTCCGCGATCGACGCGCAGGACTTCGAGAAGGCGGCCAGCCTGCGCGACCGGGAGAAGCAGCTCGTCGCGCAGCGCGCCGAGCGGGAAAAGCAGTGGCGCTCCGGGGATCTGGACGTGGTGGCCGAGGTCGACGATGAGCAGATCGCCGAGGTGCTGGGCAACTGGACCGGTATCCCGGTGTTCAAGCTCACCGAGGCCGAGACCACTCGCCTGCTGCGCATGGAAGACGAGCTGCACAAGCGGATCATCGGCCAGGGGGACGCCGTCAAGGCGGTCTCGAGGGCGATCCGGCGTACTCGCGCCGGGTTGAAGGACCCCAAGCGGCCGTCGGGCTCGTTCATCTTCGCCGGCCCGTCCGGTGTCGGTAAGACCGAGCTGTCCAAGGCGCTGGCCGAGTTCCTGTTCGGCGACGACGACGCGCTCATCCAGATCGACATGGGCGAGTTCCACGACCGATTCACCGCCTCAAGGCTCTTCGGTGCCCCTCCGGGCTATGTCGGCTACGAAGAGGGCGGTCAGCTGACCGAGAAGGTGCGGCGCAAGCCGTTCTCGGTGGTGCTGTTCGACGAGATCGAGAAGGCCCACGCCGAGATCTACAACAGCCTGTTGCAGGTTCTCGAGGACGGCCGGCTCACCGATGGGCAGGGCCGCACGGTGGACTTCAAGAACTGCGTGTTGATCTTCACCTCCAACCTGGGCACCTCCGACATCTCCAAGGCGGTCGGACTGGGCTTCACCCAGGGCGGCGGGGAGAACAACTACGAGCGGATGAAGCTCAAGGTCAACGACGAGCTCAAGAAGCACTTCCGCCCGGAGTTCCTGAACCGCATCGATGACATCATCGTCTTCCACCAGCTCAGCAAGGAAGAGATCATCGAGATGGTCGATCTGATGATCGGCCGGGTGGCCAAGCAGCTCAAGGCCAAGGACATGGACATCGCGCTGACCGACAGGGCCAAGTCACTGCTGGCCAAGCGCGGCTTCGACCCGGTGCTGGGTGCGCGTCCACTGCGGCGCACCATCCAGCGCGAGATCGAAGACCAGCTCTCGGAGAAGATCCTGTTCGAAGAGTTGGGTCCTGGTCAGCTGGTCACCGTCGATGTCGAGAACTGGGACGGCGAGGGTGCCCACGAGAACGCGGTGTTCACCTTTGCCGGCAGCCCGAAGCCGACGGCGGAGTCCGCGGACCTGGCAAAGGCCGGCGCACCGACCGCGGAATAGTTGCCGAGTAGTCGCGAAAGCCCCCTTTTCCGTAAGGAATTGGGGGCTTTCGCGTCTGCTCGTCGCTAGTGCTGCGTTGGCAGCAGGCCGAACGCCTGCTTGGCGACCTGCAGCATCCAGCTGCCGACGCTCTTGCCGTGATCACGCGGCCAATTGAGCTGGAAGCTGACCACCCACGGCTGACCGCCTCGGTCGACGGCGTACCAGCTGAAGGTCAGATCGCCAGGAAGGCCGCCGGCTTTGGCGCCGATATAGGGCCAGTCGGCACGCGGCAGATCGATGCCACGTACCGCCGACAGGATCTCCCGGACCGGTGCTGCCTTGCCCACCGCAGCGCTCTGCAGGGCGACATGTACCCGGCAGATGTCCTCGGCGCTGCCGTACCACTCGGCGCCGTAGGCGGACGCCGGGATGTGCGCGCGAATCGGGTCCGGCTCATAGGGCCGGGAATCGGCCTGCTTCAGCAGCTTTGCCCGTTCCTGCGGTGAGCCGTGCTGCCACTGCTCGCGCAGATCGGGCTTGCCCCAGCCCACCGAGAACAGTTCGTACATGGTGGGAAACGGCGTCATGCTGGCCGGGTCGTGGTGACCGGCCGCGGCCAGGGCACGCTCGACCGCTCGGGTGCCCACCCGGCCGATGAGCAGATCGGTGGCCATGTTGTCGCTGGTGGCGATCATCTTCTCGGCCGCCCTGCGCACCGAGACATGGGCGCCGTCGGGCAGCTCCTCCAAGCCGGACGAGCCGACCGCCTTGGCCCGGGCGGTGATGGTCAGCGGGTCGTCCCACGACAACGTCCCGGCCGTCACCTCGTTGGCCACCGCCAACAGCACATACAACTTGAAGATCGATGCCAGCGGCAGGGATTGGGTGGTGTTGGCGCCGGCGATCGGCTTACAGAGGCCACCTTCGATCCGCGACGCCTGGTAGGAGTAGCGTGCGCCGGTCTTGTTCAGCACCGCATCGAGGTCATGCCAGGAGCCGATGGTCGGAGCCTCGGTGGTCGGTTTGAACAGGTCCACCATGCCGTTGTCGTCGGTGCGAAGCCTGATGTCTTGGCGGGCACCGTACGAGGTGGTCAGGTGCAGGGTCGCCGCGCCGGCTCGAATGTCGACGCTGTCGAGGTGAAACGGCCGGTCCCACCACAGCGATTCCATGGTCGCGACCACCTGCTCGACCTTGTCCGGTGCGGCCAGGGTCGCCACCCCGATCGGACCGATCGGCCAATCGGAGTTCAGCATGTCCATGGTCTGCTTAGCGCGCAGGCCCGGCGGAGTCTTGGTCGAAATCGTCCCGCCGCTGTCGGAACCGGCGCCGGCGGGAGATGCGGGTGAAGGAGCGCAGCCGGCGGCTGCACCGGCGGCAAGGGGAACCAGGGTCAGCGCGGTCGTCCATGCCGCCAGGTGGCGCCACACGGGGCTATGCCTGTGCGGCGGTTCCGGCGACGTCAAGCACGACCTCGAACTCCAGCAACGATGCTCCGGTCGCCACCGGCTTGGCCCGCTGCCCGGCGTGAGCCTCGACGGCCGGCCCCTGTGCCCAGGCCTGGAACGCTTCGTCGGACTCCCAGTGCGTCACGACGAAGTAGCGGTCGTCGCCCTTGACGGGGCGCAGCAGCTGGAAGCCAAGAAAACCGGGCTGGTTCTCCACCGCGTGCGCGCGATTTGCGAACCGTTTCTCCAGTTCGGGCCCGGCGTCGGCGGGCACCTCGATTGCATTGATCTTCACCACTGACATGGGCCTAGGCTACCGTGCCCCGGGTGGGGATCGCGTCGACGGAGCTGCTGACCTACCGCGGGGGACACGGGGCGCCGCTGGTGCTGGTCCACGGATTGATGGGCCGGGGCACCACCTGGCCGCGGCAACTGCCGTGGCTGACCAGGCTGGGTGCCGTCTACACCTACGACGCCCCCTGGCATCGCGGTCGTGAGGTCGCCGACCCACATCCGATCTCCACCGAACGCTTCGTCGCCGACCTGGCCGTCGCCGTCGAGCAGTTGCCCGGCCCGGTGCGGCTGATCGGTCATTCGATGGGCGGATTGCACTCGTGGTGCCTGGCCGCCCGGCATCCCGAGCTCATCTCCGCGCTGGTGGTCGAGGACATGGCGCCGGACTTCCGGGGCCGCACCACCGGTCCGTGGGAGCCGTGGGTGCATGCCCTGCCCATCGAGTTCCCCAGTGCCGAGCAGGTGGTCGCCGAATTCGGTGATATCGCCGGGCGGTACTTCCTGGAAGCCTTCGACCGCACCGAGACCGGGTGGCGGCTGCACGGCCGACCTGAGTGGTGGTTGCGGATCGCCGCAGAGTGGGGCACTCGCGACTACTGGGAGCAGTGGCTGAACGTGCGCTGCGAAACGTTGTTGATCGAGGCCGGCAACTCGGTGACCCCGCCGGGGCAGATGCGAGAAATGCACCGTCTCGGGGTGGACAGCACCTATCTGCACGTCCCCGATGCGGGCCACCTGGTGCACGACGAGGCGCCCCAGATCTACCGCGAAGCCGTCGAGTCGTTCCTGTCCTGACCGGGCAGCGCGAAGCGGCCGTCGGCGAGCTGCTCCACCAGGCCGTCGCCCAGCAGTGAGGTCAGGGCGCGTTCGCGTTGCACCGCGTCTACCGGCCAAGCCAGGTCAAGGTCGGCGCGTGTCACCGCAACGGCGTTGTCCCGCAAGACATCCAGTAGTCGCCCGCGGGCCTGACGGTCGGTGCCGGCATAGCGTTGAGCCGGCCTTTTGGGGCCGGTGCCTGGCGGCGAACCGGCAAGCCGCCAGCTGCAGCTGTGTTGCAGCGGGCAGCCGTCACAGCGTGGCGATCGCGCGGTGCACACGATGGCGCCCAACTCCATCAGCGCCGCGGAAAACCTGGCGGCCCGGTCGGGCTCGGGCAGCAGGGCGGCCACATCGGCGTTGTCGCGCTTGGTCGAGGGGGCTGCGGCGTCAGCCTGACCGTGTACGGCGCGCGCCACCACCCGGCGCACATTGGTGTCCACCACCGGAACGGGCTTTCGGTAGGCGAAGCAGGCGACGGCGCGTGCCGTGTAGTTGCCGATCCCGGGTAGCTGCTCCAGGGTGTCGACGTCGTCGGGGACCGTATCGGCGAAGTCGCGGGCGATCACGGTGGCGCATTCGTGGAGCCGTTTGGCGCGGCGGGGGTAACCGAGCTTGCCCCAGGCCCGCAGTACATCGGCCTGAGTCGCGGCAGCCGTGGTCGATGGCGTGGGCCAGCGTGCTACCCAGTCCGGCCAGATCGGCAGCACTCGCGAAACCGGGGTCTGTTGCAGCATGAACTCACTGACCAGGATCTGCCACGGCGTGACATCGCCTGCCCGCCAGGGCAGATCACGTTCAGCGGCCGCGAACCAGTTGAACAGCTGGTGAAATTCGATCCTGGGGGCGCTCTGCGAGCGATTCACAGGCAGAATGTCGGGCATGCCCAATTCAAACCCGATCTCAGCGTGGAAAGCACTCAAGGAGGGTAACGAGCGCTTCGTCGCGGGCGAGCCCAGCCATCCCAGCCAGGATGTCGCGCGGCGCGCTGCCCTGGCCGGCGGCCAGAAGCCCACTGCGGTGGTGTTCGGCTGCGGGGACAGCCGGGTGGCCGCCGAGATCATCTTCGACCAGGGGCTCGGCGACATGTTCGTGGTCCGCACCGCCGGCCACGTCATCGACTCGGCGGTGCTGGGCTCGATCGAGTTCGGTGTGGCGGTGCTCGACGTACCGCTGATCGTCGTCCTGGGCCACGACAGCTGCGGTGCGGTCAAGGCCACTTTGACCGCCCTCGACGAAGGCGTGGTGCCGGGCGGCTATCTGCGTGACATCGTCGAACGGGTGACGCCGTCGATCTTGGTGGGCCGCCGCGATGGCCTCACCAGTGTCGACGAGTTCGAGACCCGCCACGTCAACGAGACCGTGACGCAATTGGCTGCGCGCTCGACGGTCATCGCCGACCAGATCAAGGCAGGGACGTTGGCGATCGTCGGCGCCACCTACCACCTGGCCGACGGAAAGGTATCTGCGCGCAACCACCTGGGCGACATCGGCGATTACGGCGCCGAATAGTCCCCGAAGGTCACAACGCGGCTACGACACGCCGGGACGGGTCGAACAACTCGCGGTGAGGTCGTCCTACCGTGAGAACGTGCTCGATTTGGAACCGCAGGGTCCGCTGCCTTCGCAGATCTACTGGCGACGACGTGGCCTCGCGCTGGGCATTGCGCTCATCGTGATTGCAGTCGTGTCGGCCATCATTTTCGGCGTCGTTCACGGCAGCAACGCCGGTGCCGACAATGCCGACGGGAAGAAGTCCACCGCCGCGCAGCACGCCAAGCCACAGAACCCCTCGCCTGAAGAGGTCAAGACGCCTGTGGTGGCTCCTGCGGAGCAGGCGCCACCACAGGTGCCGACCCCGACCGCCGCGGTGACGCCACCGCCGGTGCTCAAGGAAGGCGACGACTGTCCCGACTCGACCCTGGCGGTCAAGGGTCTGACCGGCCCGCAGTACACGGTGGGTGAGCAGCCGCAGTTCACCATGGTGGTCACCAACATCGGCTTGGTGGCCTGCAAGCGGGACGTGGGTGCCGCGGTATTGGCTGCCTACGTCTACTCGCTGGACAACCAGCGGCTGTGGTCGAACCTGGACTGCGCGCCGTCCAACGAGACCCTGGTGAAGACCTTCGACCCCGGCGAGCAGGTCACCACCACGGTGACCTGGACCGGAATGGGCTCGGCACCGCAGTGCCCGTTGCCGCGGCAACCGATCGGACCGGGGACCTACAACCTCGTCGTCCAACTCGGCAACCTGAGATCCGCGACGGTTCCGTTCATGCTTATCGAGCCCTCGCAGGACGTCCCGCCGCCGGGGCAGGACATGCCCCCGCCGGACGCGCCGCCGCCGGGTAACTAGACCGCCGTCAGGCCCGGTCCAGTAGCTGCGGCGGTGCCACATGACCGCCGCGCCGGTCGGCGATCTGGACCAGGTGGTGCAGCGCGGCAACGATGTTGGCGGCCGGCACCGTACGCAGGCCACCCACGGTTGCCGGAGCACCCGGGGGAGTCAACGCGGTGGTGAATCCGAGCCGGGCCGCCTCGGCGAGCCGCCGGTCCATCCCGCTGACCGGGCGCAGGTCACCTGCGAGGCCTACTTCGCCCAGCACCACGGTGGTCGCCGGCAGCGGCAGGTCCGCATAGGCCGATGCCAGCGCGATGGCGACAGCCAGATCCGTAGACGGATCAGTCAAACGCATACCGCCCACCGTGGACAGGTAGATGTCGCCGGCCGCGATCGGAAGCTCGGCGTGTTTGTCCAGCACGGCGGTGATCATCGCGGCCCGGGCGTGGTCGATGCCGCTGACTGCCCGGCGCGGCGAGCCGCCCGCCGGTTTGGCCAGCAGCGCCTGCACTTCGCCGATCAGCGGGCGCTTGCCGTCCAGTGCGACGGTGATCGCGGTGCCGGGCACCGGCTCGCTGCGCTGCTCCAGGAACAGCCCGGACGGGTCGGCGATTCCCTCGATGCCGTCATCACGGAGCAGGAAACAGCCCACCTCGTCGGTAGCGCCGAAACGATTCTTGACCGCCCGCACCATCCGCAGCACCGAGTTGCGGTCACCCTCGAAGTGCAGCACCACGTCGACGAGGTGCTCCAGTGAACGTGGGCCCGCGATCGCGCCGTCCTTGGTCACGTGCCCGACCAGGACCAGCGCCACATCGGCGCTCTTGGCGGCTGCGGTCAGCGCGGCCGTCACGGCCCGCACCTGGGTGACCCCGCCCGCCACGCCGTCGGTGTCAGCGGCAGCCACAGTCTGCACCGAATCGACCACCACCAGGGTGGGCCGTACCGCCTCGATGTGGCCCAGCACCGTCTGCAGGTCAGATTCGGAGGCCAGGTAGATCTCGTCGTGGGTGCATCCGGTGCGCTCGGCGCGCAGCCGGATCTGCCCCGCGGACTCCTCCCCGGAGACGTACAGCGCCCGGCGCCCGGCCAGCGCCCAGCGGTGAACAACCTCAAGCAGCAGTGTCGATTTGCCGACACCGGGATCGCCGGCCAAGAGGGTGACCGAGCCGGGGACCACCCCGCCGCCCAACACCCGGTCGAGTTCGGTGACGCCGGTCGGCGCCGGTCGTGCGCGACCGGCCTCGATGGAGCTGATCGGCACCGCCGGCCGGGCCGGTGTCGCCGGCCGTAGCCCACCTGCCGGTGCTGCCGCTTCGCCTACCGGGTCGATGCCGCCCCAGCTGCCGCACTCCGGACAGCGGCCCAGCCACTTGGCGGTGGTGTTGCCGCATTCCGAACAGCGAAAGAGCGAACGTGCCTTGGCCACTCGGCGACCGTATCGCCTGGGTCCGACAGTGCCTGCCGCGACGGCTGCGTCAGTGGTGCGAAAGAGGTCCGGCCGAGATCGGCACGTCCACGCGCACCTCACCGGCCTTCTTGAAGTCGAAGGTGAAGTCGTAGGTGAGCCCGTTGCGGATCGCCTTGTCCAGGGTCACCGTCGCAGTGGCGGTGTTGGCGTTAGCCACCTCGGGCAGCGCCTTGGCGGCGGGTGCCGTCGGCAGGTCGGGGCCGGCCGGGGCGCTGACCACCAGGACGCCGCCGACGGGCACGGTCTTGCTGCCGGTCGGTGACACCTTGCCGATCGAGGTCCTGATGTCGCTCAGCTCGTCATTGGAGTCGGGTGACTGGTTGCTGACCACGAACACCAGGTCGACGGTCTGGCCAGGCTCCAACGCGTCGCCGGTCTGGGTCGCCTGGATGCGTACGTCGCGCAGAGCCAGATCGCCGACGTCGGCTGAGGCCCCATTGACCGCGGACGCCTGGTCAGCGGTCTGAGAGATCTGACCGGTACCGCAACCGGCCAGCGCCGCTGCCGCGATCAGCGCGATCGCAGCCTTGTTGAAGGCCCTGTTGAACGAGTTCACGTGTGGTCTCCTGCTCGGCTGTCGCGACTTGTGACTATGCACTGTAGTAGCAACCATCTGCCGGCGGTAGCGCAGGGTTACCGGTCGCCCACGACCCCCGTCGACCAGCCCTGATCAGGCTCCGATCAGGTTCGACCCAGCACGCTTCCGCCGTGATGTCAACCCCCCTCCCGGGGTCGCAGTGCCCCTGACCTGCACCGTTGGTGGTCGGGTGTTGGGGCGCCGTGTTAGTATGGGGTAGCGAAAGGGGCTCAAATCAGATGATCTTTAAGGTCGGAGACACCGTCGTATATCCACACCACGGTGCAGCGTTGATCGAGGCGATTGAAACCCGGGCCATCAAAGGCGAGCAAAAGGACTATCTGGTCCTCAAAGTGGCGCAGGGCGACCTCACTGTTCGAGTTCCCGCTGAAAATGCCGAATATGTCGGTGTGCGTGACGTTGTCGGCCAGGAAGGTCTGGACAAGGTCTTCCAGGTGTTGCGGGCCCCGCACACCGAAGAACCGACCAACTGGTCGCGGCGTTACAAGGCCAACCTGGAGAAGCTCGCCTCCGGCGATGTGCACAAGGTAGCCGAGGTTGTTCGTGACCTGTGGCGGCGTGACCAGGAGCGTGGCCTGTCCGCCGGTGAGAAGCGGATGCTGGCCAAGGCGCGCCAGATCCTGGTCGGTGAGCTGGCCCTGGCCGAGAACACCGATGACGCCAAGGCGGAGACCATCCTCGACGAGGTGCTGGCCGCAGCGTCCTGAACCGCAGTGTCCTTACCGCGTCGTTCTGAGCGACCGGGGGTCCGGTGCCAAGCACAGTAGCCGTGGTGCCGGCCGCCGGTTCGGGTCGGCGGCTGGGTGCGGGAATACCGAAGGCATTCTTCCTGCTGGGCGGCGTGACGCTGGTTGAGCGCGCCGTGGCAGGCCTGCGCGAGTCCGGGGTGATCGACCAGGTCGTGGTCGCCGTGCCGCCGGATCGCACTGACGAGGCCAAGCTGATCCTCGGTGGCACCGTGACCGTGGTCGCCGGCGGTGCAGACCGCGTCGATTCCGTTCGGCTGGCGCTGGCCGCCACCGGAGAGCCCGATTTCGTGCTGGTCCACGATGCCGCACGTCCGTTGACTCCGCCCGGACTGGTGGTCCGAGTGGTCGAGGCGCTGCATGCCGGGTACCGCGCTGTCGTTCCGGCATTGCCGGTCGCCGACACCATCAAGGCGGTCGACGCGAACGGAACGGTCCTGGGCACGCCCGAGCGGGCCGGCCTGCGGGCCGTGCAGACCCCACAGGGTTTCGCCGCCGACCTGCTTCTGCGGGCCTACCAGCAAGCCGGTGCGGGCACGCAGTTCACCGACGACGCCGCGATGGTCGAGAACGTCGGCGGCCAAGTGCAGACGGTCGAAGGCGATCCGTTGGCCTTCAAGATCACCACCGCGTTGGACGCGGTACTGGCCGAGGCGGTGGTCAATCGGTGAGTGCGCTGCCGCGGGTCGGCTTGGGCACTGACGTGCACCCGATCGAGCCGGGCCGGCCGTGCTGGCTGTTGGGGTTGCTGTTTCCCGGCGCGGACGGCTGCGCCGGGCACTCCGACGGCGATGTGGCCGCACACGCCTTGTGTGACGCGCTGCTGTCGGCGGCAGGGTTGGGGGACCTCGGTGCGGTGTTCGGCGTCGACGAGCCGCGCTGGGCCCGCGTAACCGGTGCTGTGATGCTCGGCCACGTGCGCGAGTTGCTCACCGAGAGCGGGTTCGTGATCGGGAACGCCGCGGTGCAGGTCATCGGCAACCGGCCGAAGGTGGGGCCGCGCCGTGCCGAAGCGCAGCAGCTGCTGTCGGAATTGCTGGGCGCACCGGTTTCGGTGTCGGCGACCACCACCGACGGCCTGGGGCTCACCGGTCGAGGTGAGGGACTGGCCGCGGTGGCTACCGCGTTGGTGGTGCCTAAGTAGTCAGCTCGGTGGCTTTAGCAGCCGAAGCCGAAGATCGCGCCGATGATGCCACACGGAACCTCGGTGGCCACCGCCGTACCAATCTGAACGCCGGCGTCCGCGCCGGCGTTGGCGGCTTCGGCGCCCATGTCGGCGCCAAGCTCAGGCAGGGTGTCGAGCAGCGCACCGGAAGTGGTGATCGCGGTGTCGCCAGCGGCCTCGGCTAGGGCGTTACCGAAGGCGTCCCCGGTCGGCCCCAGCACCAAGTCGGGATCCACGGTGGACAAGAAGTCGATGTTGCCCAGGTCAAAGGGCAGATCCGCGGCGGAGGGCGCGCTGAAGAGGTCGGTCGCCGCGGCTGAGCCGATTTCCGGGGCTCCCAAGTTCAAGGCGTCGGTCGCCGCGGCCGAACCGGCGTCGGCAAGCGCGTTCGCACCGTTGTTCGCGCCGGAGTTGGCGAGACCGGTCAGTCCGGTGGTCAGCAGGGGGGCGGCCAGCGAAGGCACCATCATGGCCACCATCGGCGCCATCATGGCCATGGACATACCGATCTGGGGACCCATCGCAGCCATGCTGGCGGTGCTGGCGCCGGCGGTGGTGGCGGACTGACCCATCTGGTCGGCCTGCTGCTCGGCCTGCTGGCGCTGCTGTTCGGCCTGGGCGTCCTGCAGCATCTCCTGCTGGCCCGGCGCAAGCTCTTCGGCGGCCGGCGCGATCTCCGGCTGGGCCGGCGCGGGCTGGACCGGCGCAGACACCAATTCGGCGGGCTGAGGCTGGGGCTGGTTGTTGTTCGGCTCATCGGCGTATGCCGTCGCGCTACCTGCAAATGCGACCGCAGCCAAGACCGCTCCAGAGACTGCCACCAGACGTTTACTCACTGCCGCAATATATGCCACGTCACACCACCTGTCCACCGATGCGGGCATCGGTACCCCAGCCTGGGAAGCCCCTGCTAGCGGCGCGTGGCCGATCGCGAACCCAGCGCCCGGTAAGCTGGCCCGTCGTGACCGATCGCCCCAGCCTGCGGCTGCACGACACGGCAACCGGCGCCGTGCGTGAATTTGCCCCGCTGCGGCCCGGTCATGTGTCCATCTATCTCTGCGGCGCCACCGTCCAGGCGGCACCGCATATCGGCCATGTCCGCAGCGGCGTGGCCTTCGATGTATTGCGCCGGTGGCTCACCGCCCGCGGCTACGACGTCGCGTTCGTGCGCAACGTGACCGACATCGACGACAAGATCCTCACCAAGGCCGCCGCAGCGGGCCGACCGTGGTGGGAGTGGGCCGCCACCCACGAGCGGGAGTTCACCGCCGCCTATGAGGCGCTGGGTGTGCTGCCGCCGTCGGCCGAACCGCGCGCCACCGGGCACATCACACAGATGGTCGAGCTGATCGAGCGGCTGATCGAGCGCGGCCACGCCTATGCCGGCGGCGGCGACGTCTACTTCGACGTACTCAGCTACCCCGACTACGGCCAGCTGTCCGGTCACCGCATCGACGACGTGCACCAGGGCGAGGGGGTCGCCACCGGTAAACGCGACCCGCGCGACTTCACGCTGTGGAAGGGCGCCAAGCCCGGTGAGCCCAGTTGGCCCACGCCATGGGGCCCGGGCCGTCCGGGCTGGCACCTGGAGTGTTCGGCGATGGCGCGTGCCTACCTCGGTGCCGAATTCGACATCCACTGCGGCGGGATGGATCTGGTCTTCCCGCACCATGAGAACGAGATCGCTCAGAGTCGCGCCGCCGGAGACGGATTCGCGAACTACTGGCTGCACAACGGCTGGGTCACCCTCGGTGGCGAGAAGATGAGCAAGTCACTGGGCAACGTGCTGTCGATGTCGGCGGTGCTGCAACGAGTCCGGCCGGCCGAGCTGCGCTACTACCTGGGCAGTGCGCACTACCGGTCGATGCTCGAGTTCTCCGAAACCGCGCTGCGCGACGCCGTCAACGCCTACGTCGGCATCGAGGACTTCCTGCACCGGGTGCGCAGCCGGGCGGGCGCGGTGGTTCCCACCACCTGGACGGACCGTTTCGCCGCAGCCCTCGACGACGACCTGTCGGTGCCGATCGCCCTGGCCGAGGTACACCGGACGCGCGCGGAGGGCAACCGGGCGCTGGACTCCGGCGACCACGAGGGCGCGCTGGCCGCAGCCGGTGCGATCCGGGCGATGATGGACGTGCTCGGCTGCGACCCGCTCAACGAGCGCTGGGAATCGCGCGATGAGACCTCGGCGGCGCTGGCTGCTGTCGACGTCTTGGTGCGCGCCGAGTTGGAACGCCGGGAAACCGCTCGCGCGGAACGGGATTGGCAATTGGCCGATGAGATCCGCTGCAGACTCAAGGATGCCGGTATCGACGTCACCGACACCGGGGATGGTCCGCAATGGTCACTGCTGGTGGAGGGGTCTGAGTAGATGGCCGGAAATTCCAAGCGCAAGGGTGCGGTGCGCAAGCCCGGCACCAAGAAGGGGCCGACGGTTGGCTCCGGTGGCCAGCGCCGCCGCGGGCTCGAAGGCCGTGGCGCCACCCCGCCGGCGCACCAGCGGGAATACCACCCGGCGGCCAAGGCAGCCAAGCGTGCGGCAAAACAGCGCGCGTACCGGACCGCCAAGCGCACCGACGAGAACGAGACCGTGCTGGGGCGCAACCCGGTTCTGGAGTGCCTGCGTGCCGGAATCCCGGCCACCGCGCTGTATGTGGCGCTGGGCGCCGAGGCCGATGAGCGGCTGACCGAATCAGTTACTCGGGCGGCCGATTCCGGCTTGCCCATCCTGGAGGTCCCGCGGTCCGATCTGGACAAGATGACCACCAACGGCCTGCATCAGGGCATCGCGCTTCAGGTTCCGCCCTACAGCTACGCGCATCCCGACGACCTGATCGCCGCCGCGCGCCGCGATGTCGCGCCGCCGCTGCTGGTCGCACTGGACAACATCTCTGATCCGCGCAATCTCGGCGCCATCGTGCGGTCCGTCGCGGCATTCGGCGGACACGGTGTGGTGATCCCGCAGCGTCGGTCGGCCTCGGTCACCGCGGTGGCCTGGCGTACCAGTGCCGGTGCGGCGGCGCGAGTTCCGATCGCGCGGGCGCCCAACCTGAACCAAACCTTGAAGGCATGGGCAGATCGCGGCCTGCAGATCGTCGGGTTGGACGCCGGCGGAGACACCGTGGTCGATGAGTTGGACGGCACCAGCCCGATGGTGTTGGTCGTCGGTTCCGAGGGCAAGGGATTGTCCCGCCTGGTCCGGCAGAACTGCGACGCCATCGTGTCGATTCCGATGTCCGGGCCCACCGAGTCGCTCAACGCATCGGTGGCCGCCGGGGTCGTGCTGGCCGAGATCGCCCGTCAGCGGCGGTGATTCGCCGTGCACTCATAGCGGCGGTGCTGATGGCCGCGGTGGTGAACCCTTCGGCAACGGCGGCCGCGCAGCGGTCGACGTTTGATCTGCAGGCGCATCGTGGCGGCCGGGGCGAGACCACCGAGGAATCGTTGCGTGCCTTCGCCAAGTCGCTCGAGTTGGGGGTCAGCACGCTGGAGTTGGACATCGTGCTCACGCGCGACGCACAACCGTTGGTGTGGCACGACCCGGTGATCGAGCCGGCGAAGTGCGCCGACACCGGACCGGTGTTCGCCGGCGACCCCGACTACCCGTATGTGGGCAAGCGGGTAGCCGATCTCACCCTCGCCCAGATCCGAACGCTGGACTGCGGTCACCTGCTGCCGGAATTCCCGGATGCGGAAGTGGTGCCGGGCAATGTGATCGCCACCTTGCCGGAAGTTTTCGCGCACACCGGTCACGCGGGCGTCCGCTACAACATCGAGACCAAGGTCGACGCGGACAACCAGCAGCAGCTCGTCGACGTGATCCTGGCGGCGGTGCGGGCCGCCGGCCAGCTCGACGCCGTCGAGATCCAGAGTTTCGACTGGCGCACCCTGCCGTTGGTGCGCGCCGCCGAACCGGGCATCCCGTTGGTCGCACTGGCCGAGCAGGGGCCGGATCCGATCTCCGGGGCGGTGGCGGTCGGCGCCGACATCGTGTCCCCGGACTACTTGGTGGTGGATCGCGCCTTCACCGAACGCGCACATTCGGCTGGGCTGCGGGTGATTCCGTGGACGGTCAATGATGCCGATGCCATGCGGCGACAGATTGCCGCCGGCGTCGACGGGCTCATCACCGACTATCCGAGCCGGCTGCGTGCCGTCATGGCCGAACTCGGCATGCCGCTGCCGCCCGCCTATCGCTGACCTAGACGCCCAGCAATCGAGCGCTGGCCCACAGCGCCAGCACGGCCACCAGCAGCGTGGCCGGCACCGTGCACAGTCCCAGGCGGGTGTATTCGCCGACTCCGGCCGCGACGTCGTAGCGGCGTAACACTCGGCGCCACAGCAGATTCGACAGCGAGCCGGTGTAGCTGAGGTTGGGGCCGATGTTGACCCCGATCAACACCGCCAGCACCGCGAGTGGGCCGCTCGATGCCACCAACGGCACCAGTACCAGCGTCGCCGGCAGGTTGTTGACCACGTTGGCCAGCACAGCGGCGACCGCCGCGATCCCCAGCAGTGCCGCCAGACTCGATCCCGCTGGCAGCACCGTAGACATCTGGGCACCCAGGCCGTTGTCGACGACGGCTCGCACCACCACGCCGAGGGCCAACACGAACACCAGGAAACCGGGATTGGCGGCCCGCAGAATTCCGGCCGGGGTGCTGCGCCGCTGCGCCAGACCACGGACGGCCAACACGGCCGCACCGGCGACGGCTGCCCATGCCGCCGGGACCCCGAACGTCTCGGCGACCACAAAGCCGGCCAGCGTCAGCCCCAGCACCACCAGCACGAACACCGGAACCGGGGGCGGTGGCCCGGCGTGCTGGTGCACCGGTGTAGCCCGCAGATCGGCGCGGAAAAACCAGCGGAAGATCAGGTAGACGACCGCGGTGGTGGCCAGCCACGGCGCCGCCATCAGCGCGGTGAACCTCACGAACGACAGGCCGGCCTGGTTGAACGCCAACAGATTGGTCAGGTTCGACACCGGCAGTAGCAGCGAGGCCGTGTTGGCCAGGTGCGCGGTCGCATATGCGTGTGGGCGTATCGGGGCGTGGCGGCGGCGGGCCATCATCAGCACCACCGGCGTCAGCAGCACCACCGTCGCGTCCAGGCTCAGCACCGCGGTCAGACCGGCGGCGATGACGAACACGCGGCGCAGCAGATGGTGCGGTGGACCGACGTCGGCCCGTGCCATCGCCGCACCGGCCGCCTCGAACAGGCCCTCGTCGTCACAGAGCTGCGCCAGGACCAGCACCGCGCCCAGGAACGCGACGACGTGCAGCAGAGTAGCGGCTTCGGTGACTGCGTCGTGCATCGAGATCGCGCCGGTGGCAACAAGAACGACGGCGGCCGGCACCGCAGCGAACATCTCCGGCCAGCCCCGCGGGCGGGCCACCGCGAACCCCAGCACCACGGCAAGCAGCAGCAGCGCCAGTGCCAGATTCAGGCCCACGGATCCTCACGACGCCACACCGTGGGCAGGTGAAGTCCGACCCCGTCGGACTCGGCCAACTCGGACAGAACCCGCATCGTGACGTTGAGGTCGTCGCCGGCGTAGGGCAAGGCGCGCAGCGGCTTTGACAAGGGCAGGAAGAAGTCGTCCCAGTGGGTCAACACCACCGTCGAAGCGCCGACGGTGCGCACCGTCTCATTCCAGTAGTCGACCAGGTATTGCCGGGGTTGAACGCCGAGCTGGCCGATGCCCAGGTAGACCACCTCGGCGTTGCGGCCGGCCAAGGCACCCGGGATGAAGCCTGCGCTGCCCAGGATCAGCAGATTGCGCCCCGAGGGGCGGTGGGCCACCAATGCCGACCAGGCCTCACCGCACTTGTAGGCAGATGCCCGCACCGGTGGAACCACCGCGGCGCTGATCACGCCGGGGAAGCGGTCCGGGGGGCAGTGCCGGGACTCGAGCAGGGTGACGTCGTAGGCGCCCAACGCAAGAGGAGTGCCGGGCGTCGCGACCTTCAGGCGATCGGCCGAGAGTCCCTGACCCCGGCCGACATTGGCCGTCGACTCGCCACCCACCAGCGTCGCACCGGTACGTTCGGCCACCACCGCGGAGTCCAGCGCGTGATCGATGTGTGAGTGCAGCGGGATCACCGCCGCCAGCTTCTGCACGCCGGCCCGGGCCAGGCAGGCGTCGATGCGAGCGGCCGACGGCGATACCTTGCCCAGCGCCACCCGAGCCAGACGGGGACGAGAGAAATAGCCGTCGGTCATCAGCGCCGAAGACCCGTCGTCGATCAGCATGCTGGTCACGCCGAGCCACGTCACCGACAGCGGTGCGCCCGGCGCCGCGGGTGTGACGTCGAACCGGTCGGCGTACCGGCCGATGTCGGGGCGGCCGAGCTTGAGGCGCATCCGCTCAGGCTAACGGGGGACGGCGGCGCCCACGCCGCAGGCCGCCGTGACGGTCCTAGACCTTGGGGCTGTCGTCGTCGCCGATCAGCAACCGGACCGCCAGGTCCAGTCGGGTGCTGAAATCGGTGGCCGACGCCCGGCGGGTCAGCCAGGCCAGCAGGTTGGACAGCCACACATCCGAGATCACCCGGGAGATGTGGTACTGCTCCTCGGTCGGCTCGCCGTCGCTCATGGCCCCGGCGAACATCGAGTCGATCAATTTCTGGACGTGGTCGACTTCGCCGGCCGCCGAGGCGTCGGCGAAGACATACGCCCGCGTCATCGCCTCGGTGAGCAGTGGGTTGCGCTGCATGGCGCGGTTGAGTTTGTTGACCACCAGGTTCAGTCGCTGGTGGCGGGTGGTTGCGGCGAACGTTGCCGGGTCCGTCTTGGTGTCTACCCGCGCGATCTCTCGGCCCATCGCCGAGACCAGCAGGTGAACCTTCGACGGGAAGTAGCGGTACAAGGTGCCGACAGCCACGTCCGCGCGGTCGGCGACGGCGCGCATCTGCACCGCGTCGTAGCCGCCCTTGGAGGCGATCGCCAGCGTCGCGTCCAGGATGCGCTTGCGGCGTTCGCGCTGCGCCTCGGAGCCCAGGTCGGATTCGGTCAGCACAGCGACGTTGACCACCTCGCGCGGTTGGCTGGCCGATCCGCGGCCTGCGGTGCCCTCAGCTGACGACATGTGCTGCGCGGCTCCCTCCGTCGGTCTCCTGGCCCATAACGATACGCATCGCGTAGTTGGGTTTTGTGCTTCCCGGCATCGGCCGGACCCAACGTGTCCAGCCATTACGGTTCGACTTGACGCTCGGACGCTGGCACTATTAGAACACGTTCTAGTGGTTGGTGGGGGTGTTCGTGACCCGCCTCTCTCAAGCCCGTCTCGACCCGGAGGAGCTCAGCGTGTCCGTGACCATCAACGACGAACAGCTCGCAGCCCGCGAGCTGGTCCGCGACTGGGCCGCCGCCGCGGGCACCGCCGAAGCGATTCGCGCGGCGGAATTGGGTGAAACCGATTCCTGGCGAGCTGTTTTCGCGCGGCTGGCCGACCTGGGCCTGTTCGGTGTGGCGGTGCCCGAGGAGTCCGGCGGGGCCGGTGGGCGCCTCGAAGACCTCTGCGCGATGGTCGATGAGGCCGCCAGGGCCCTGGTTCCCGGGCCGGTTGCGACCACCGCGCTGGCCACCCTGGTGGTCACCGATCCGGCTTCGGTTGAAGCCCTGGCAGCCGGCGAGCGGACTGCCGGCGTGGTCACCGACCCGTCCGCGGCGGCGGTGAGCTTCGACGCCGCAGCAGGGCAGGCCTCCGGCACCGCTGAGCGGGTGCTCGGCGCCACCGCCGACGGACTGCTGCTGTTGCCGGCCGGCCAGGACTGGATCCTGGTGGACGCCGGCGCGGACGGGGTGAATGTCGAGCCCCTGGCCGCCACCGACTTCTCCCGACCGCTGGCCAAGGTGACGTTGACGGCAGCGCCGGCAGTGGTCCTGGAGGCCGGTCACCGGGTGGAGAACCTGGTGGTCACGGTGCTGGCCGCCGAGGCCGCCGGGGTCGCCCGCTGGGCGCTGGACACCGCGGTCGAATACGCCAAGGTGCGTGAACAGTTCGGTAAGCCGATCGGCAGCTTCCAGGCCATCAAGCACCTGTGCGCGGAGATGCTGTGCCGGGCCGATCAGGCCGCGGTGGCGGCCAGCGACGTGGCCCGCGCCGCTGCCGATCCCGATGACCAGCAGTTCGCGATCGCGGCCGCAGTCGCCGCCGCGATCTGCATCGACGCCGCCAAGGCCAACGCCAAGGACTGCATCCAGGTACTCGGCGGAATCGGCATCACCTGGGAGCACGACGCACACCTGTACCTGCGCCGGGCCTACGGCATCGGGCAGGCGCTGGGCGGACCCCAGCGGTGGCTGCGCCGCACCGCCGCACTGACCCGCGACGGCCTGCGGCGCCGGTTGGAGGTCGACCTCGGTGAGGCCACCGACGTCCGGCCCGAGATCGCCGCGGAGGTGGCGCGCATCGCAGCGCTGCCCGCCGACCAGCACCAAGTGGCGCTGGCCGAATCCGGGCTGCTGGCGCCGCACTGGCCGGTTCCCTACGGACGCGCGGCCGGCCCCGCCGAGCAGCTGGTGATCGACCAGGAACTGGCCGCCGCCGGCGTCGGGCGTCCGGACCTGGTGGTCGGCTGGTGGGCAGCCCCGACCATTCTCGAGCACGGCACGCCCGAGCAGATCGAGCGCTTCATCCCGGCCACGCTGACCGGCGAGGTGTTCTGGTGTCAGCTGTTCTCCGAGCCCGGCGCCGGCTCGGACCTGGCGGCGCTACGCACCAAGGCGGTGAAGGTCGACGGCGGCTGGCGGCTGACCGGTCAGAAGGTGTGGACGTCGCGAGCCCACGACTCGCAGTGGGGCGTCTGCCTGGCCAGAACCGATGCCGAAGCTCCGAAACACAAGGGCATCACCTACTTCCTGGTCGACATGGCCGCTGAGGGCATCGACATCCGGCCGCTGCGGGAGATCACCGGTGAGGCCCTGTTCAACGAGGTCTTCCTCGATGACGTCTTCGTTCCCGACGAGCAGGTGGTCGGCGGCGTCAACGACGGCTGGCGCCTGGCCCGCACCACCTTGGCCAACGAGCGCGTCGCGATCGCCGGCGGCACCGCGCTGGGCAACCCGATGGAGGAGCTGCTGAAAACCCTGGCGGATTCCGAACCCGACACCGCCACCGCCGAGCGTCTGGCCCGGCTGATCATCGCCGCGCAGGCGGGTTCGCTGCTGGATCAACGCATCGCCCAGCTCGCGGTGGGCGGCCAAGACCCGGGCTCGGAGTCCTCGGTGCGCAAGCTCATCGGGGTGCGCTACCGCCAGGAGCTGGCCGAGTTCCGGATGGATGTGGCCGAGGGGGGCGGCGCGGTGGCCGGACGCGAAGTGCACGACTTCCTCAACACCCGGTGCCTGTCCATCGCCGGAGGCACCGAGCAGATCCTGTTGACACTGGCCGCTGAGCGGCTGCTGGGCCTGCCGCGCGGCTAGCTCGCCGCTGTCGCGCCGGTCGTCGCCGAGCGTAGCTTTCCGTCGCCGGGGGTACCCACTGTCGGAATCGCCGCCGACGAACGGAGTGCTGTGTGCCGGGCCGAATCGAAGTCGATGGCGTTACGCCGGTTGTGTCCTGCGGCCGGCAACCCGCCAAGGCAGTGGTCGGGGAGACCGTGCCGGTCCGCGCCGCGGTGTGGCGTGACGGACACGAAGTGGTCGCGGCGACCTTGGTCGTGCGCTACCTCGGCTGCGAGTCTCCACCGGCGTCGCAGACGCGTCTCGACGAGCAGGAAACGGCTGTTCCGGCACCTCGAGCAAAGCCGGCGCTGCTTCCAATGCGGGAGGGCGGCGAGCCGTACGTCTTCCATGGTGAATTCGTTCCGGACCAGACCGGGATGTGGGCTTTCCGGGTCGACGGGTGGACCGATTCGATCCGCACCTGGCGTGACGCGGTGGTCGCCAAGCTGGACGCCGGCCAGGACGAGGCCGAACTATCCAACGATCTGTTGATCGGTGCCGACCTGCTGGAGCGTGCCGCCGCGGCGATGCCCCGCAGTCGGCGCGAACCCGTCGTGGCAGCGGCTGCGGCGTTGCGCGATCCCGGCGACCCGATCGTTCGCTCGGCGCCGGCATTGTCCGACGAGATCTCCCAGCTGCTCACCTGCTACCCGCTGCGCGACCTGCTCACCCGCGGACAGCAGTATCGGGTCTGGGTGGATCGGCCACTGGCCCGCTTCAGCTCCTGGTACGAGATGTTTCCGCGCTCCACCGGCGGATGGGACTCAGCGGGCGCTCCGGTGCACGGCACGCTGGCCACCGCCGCGTCGGCGCTACCGCGGATCGCCGAGATGGGATTCGACGTGGTCTATCTCCCGCCGATCCACCCGATCGGAAAGGTGCACCGAAAGGGTCGCAACAACAGCGCGGTGGCCGAACCCGGCGATGTCGGGTCACCATGGGCGATCGGCAGCGACGAGGGCGGCCACGATGCGGTGCACCCCGACTTGGGAGCAGTCGATGATTTCGACCAATTCGTTGCCAGGGCACGCGAACTCGGTCTGGAGGTCGCCTTGGATCTGGCGTTGCAGTGCGCTCCTGATCACCCGTGGGTGCGCCAACACCGTCAGTGGTTCACCGAGTTACCGGACGGGACGATCGCCTACGCGGAGAATCCGCCGAAGAAATACCAGGATATCTACCCATTGAATTTCGACAATGATCCCGCCGGCCTGTATGCCGAGGTCCACCGCGTGGTGCAGTTCTGGATCTCACACGGGGTCAAAGTATTCCGGGTCGACAACCCGCATACCAAGCCACCCGGGTTCTGGGCATGGTTGATCACGAAAGTGAAGGCCGCCGAACCCGATGTGCTGTTCCTGTCGGAGGCGTTCACCCCGCCGGCACGACAGTACGGCCTGGCCAAGCTCGGTTTCACCCAGTCCTACACCTACTTCACCTGGCGAACTTCCAAGGCCGAACTCGTCGAATTCGGCAAAGAGATAGCCGAATTCGCGGATTTTCGCCGCCCCAATCTGTTCGTCAACACACCGGACATCCTGCACGCCAGTCTGCAACATCACGGCCCCGGTATGTTCGCCATCCGCGCGGTGCTGGCCGCGACGATGGGCCCCTCCTGGGGCGTGTATTCCGGCTATGAATTGTTCGAGCACGAGGCGCTGCACGAGGGAAGCGAAGAATACCTTCATTCGGAGAAGTACGAGCTGCGTCCCCGCGATTACGCCGCCGCGCGCCGCGAGGGCAGATCGCTGGAGCCGTTCATCGCTGCGCTCAACGCCATTCGCCGGCGGCACCCTGCCCTGCAGCAACTGCGCACCCTGCATTTCCATCACGTCGACAACGACGCGCTGCTGGCCTACAGCAAATTCGACCCGGCCAGCGGTGACACGGTGCTGGTGGTGGTGACCTTGAACGCATTCGGTGCCGAGGAAGCGACGTTGTCGCTCGACCTGACGACGCTGGGCATGGCGCCCTACGAGCGGTTCTGGGTGCGTGACGAAATCACCGGGGAGGAATACCAATGGGGGCAAGACAATTATGTGCGACTCGATCCGAGCCGAGCGGTCGCCCACATCATCAATATGCCGGTGATGAGTGCGCAGGCGCGAACCGACCTGCTGCATCGGAGGTGAAGACCCGATGACCCGAATCAAAAACCAGCCCAGCGGGCTCGAGGTGAACCGCGAGGATCTCGATCGGCTGATGTCCGGCGTGCACTACGACCCGCACTCGATCCTGGGCGCCCACGACAACGGCCAACACACCGTGATCCGGGCCTTGCGCCCGGGCGCGAGCGCGGTGGCGGTTGTGGTGGGCGGTGACCGGATCGCGATGCAAGACCTGGGCAACGGATTGTTCGCCGTGGTGCTGCCGTTCGCCGACCTGATCGACTATCGGCTGCAGATCGACTATCCCGGCGTCGCCGAACCGCAGATCGTGGCCGACGGGTATCGCTTCCTGCCGACGCTGGGCGAGGTCGACCTGCACCTGTTCGGTGAGGGCCGACACGAACAGCTTTGGGAGGTTCTGGGCGCTCATCCGCGCACGTTCACCACTGCGGACGGGCCGGTGACGGGCGTGTCGTTCGCGGTGTGGGCGCCCAACGCCAAGGGAATCGGGTTGATCAGTGACAGCACCGGCTGGGACGGCATCGGCGCACCCATGCGGGCACTGGGCTCGTCCGGTGTGTGGGAACTGTTCTGGCCGGGGTTTCCGCTCGACGGGCTGTACAAGTTTCGTGTGCACGGCGCAGACGATGTGGTCACCGAGCGGGCTGACCCAATGGCGTTCGCCGCCGAGACCCCGCCGCACACCGCGTCGCGTGTCGCCACCAATCGCTACACCTGGAGTGACGGCGACTGGATGGATCGGCGGGCCACCGCAAACCCGGCGTTCGAGGCCATGAGCGTCTACGAAGTGCACCTCGGATCGTGGCGGCCTGGGTTGAGCTACCGCCAGCTTGCCGCCGAGTTGACGGATTACGTTGTGGAGCAAGGGTTCACTCACGTCGAACTCCTGCCGGTCGCGGAGCATCCGTTCGGCGGATCGTGGGGATATCAGGTCACCTCGTACTACGCGCCGACTGCGCGTTTCGGCACGCCCGACGACTTCCGCTTCCTGGTGGACGCGCTGCATCGTGCCGGCATCGGAGTCATTGTGGACTGGGTGCCGGCGCACTTCCCGAAAGATGCCTGGGCGCTGGGCCGGTTCGACGGCACCCCGCTGTATGAGCACGCTGATCCGCGGCGCGGTGAGCAGCTCGACTGGGGAACCTATGTGTTCGATTTCGGTCGCCCTGAGGTGCGCAACTTTCTAGTGGCCAATGCGCTGTACTGGCTGTTGGAGTTTCACATCGACGGACTACGAGTGGACGCCGTGGCGTCGATGCTCTACCTGGACTACTCGCGACCTCAGGGCGGCTGGACGCCGAACGTCTACGGCGGCCGAGAGAACCTGGAGGCGGTGCAGTTCCTCCAGGAGATGAACGCCACGGCACACAAATCGGCGCCCGGGATCGTCACGATCGCCGAAGAATCGACCTCGTGGCCCGGAGTGTCGAGACCGACCAGCCTTGGTGGACTGGGCTTTTCGATGAAGTGGAACATGGGCTGGATGCACGACACCCTCTCCTATCTCGGTCACGACCCGGTGCACCGCTCCTACCATCACCACGAGATGACCTTCTCGATGCTCTATGCCTACAGCGAGAATTTCGTGCTGCCGATCAGCCATGACGAAGTGGTGCACGGCAAGGGCACGCTGTGGAGCCGGATGCCCGGTGACGACCACGCCAAGGCGGCCGGGGTGCGCAGTCTGCTGGCCTACCAGTGGGCGCATCCGGGAAAGCAACTGCTGTTCATGGGCCAGGAGTTCGGCCAGCGTGCCGAGTGGTCGGAGGAACGCGGGCTGGACTGGTTCCAGCTCGACTCACCCGGCGAGCAGGACGGGTTCTCTGCGGGAATCCAATGCTTGGCCCGCGATCTCAACTCCGTCTACCGCAGTCGCCCCGCGCTGTGGAGCGAGGACACCAACCCGGCCGGCTATTCCTGGATCGATGCCAACGACTCCGCCAACAATGTGCTGAGCTTCCTGCGTTATGCGACAGACGGATCGGTGCTTGCGGCGGTGTTCAACTTCTCCGGTGTGGCGCATACCGACTACCACCTGGGACTGCCGTTCGCGGGCCGGTGGCGCGAGATACTCAACACCGACGCCGTCGACTACAACGGCGGCGGTGCAGGAAATTTCGGTGGTGTGGATGCCGTCGACGAACCTCGGCACGGGCGTCCTGCTTCCGCGGTACTGGTGCTGCCCCCGCTGTCGGCGTTGTGGCTGGAACCCGCCGCGCAAGCGATCACCGCTCGCTGAGTCGACTCAGCGCTCGCAGCGGAATGGGTAGCCAGGCGGGCCGGTGCCGGGCCTCGTATCCGGCCTCATAGACCGCCTTGTCCAGTTCGTAGGCGGCCAATAGCGCTGCGCTATCCCGCGGGTCGGTGCCGGACTCCGCGCCATAGCCTTCGCAGAAGGCGCTGCGACAGCGGTCCAGCCACTCCCGGGCCCGGGTGGCCAGTTGCCGGGCCTGGCCGTCGCGCGACAGGTCGGCCAGTTTGCCGTACGCGGCGTACTCGTAGGACCGCAGTACGCCGGCGACATCGCGCAGCGGAGAGTCCGGCCTCCGACGTTCCGGCAGCGGTGCACCGGGCTCGCCTTCGAAGTCGATCAGCAGCCAGCCGTTCGGGGTGCGCAGCACCTGACCCAGATGTAGGTCGCCGTGGACTCGTTGCACCGTGATCGTCTCGCCGGCGAGTGCGGCGAAGCGCTCTTCGATAGCGGCCAGGTGGGGGCGTATTTCGGGCACGCCCTCCGCGGTCGCCGACAACCGCGACAGCAGCGCCTCGGCCGGGAAGAGCGACTGCGAAGTCCCCAGCGTGTCGGCCAGTGTCCGGTGCACCGATGCGACAGCCTCACCGAGGCGGTACGACTCACCGGCGAAGTCGCCGCCCACTTCGTAGGCGTACAGATCGGCTTCGGCGAACAGGTCGCGCACGCTCGCGGTCGCCATCGCCCAGCCTTCGGCCGAGTTCAACGCGTATTCGCTGACCATTCCCAGCGCATAGGGCAACACGCCAGAGTCGCCCGGCAACTCGATCTGGTAGGAGCCGAACAGTCGCGGCACGTGGGGATTGGCGGCTCGGCCCAGCGCTGCGTTGAGCTCGATATCCGGATTGACCCCATCTCTGATCCGCCGGAACACCTTGAGGACCACTTTTTCCTCGACGATGACGCTGGTGTTGCTCTGCTCGGCTTCCGATACGCGGGACTCGGCGCGAACCGGCAGCGTGACCCCCGGCTCCGGTGTGAACGTGACGTCGCCCCGCCGGGCTGCCGAATCGATCAGTGACAACAAGACTCGGGTTGCCGCGGCGTCGTAGAGAGCGTCGGAGGCGGTGTGCCCGCCATGGGTTCCGATCGTCGCGACCTGGGCGTACTCCGGCGCCAGGTCCACGTCCCAGCCGACTATCACCTGGTAGCGATCGGCGGTGCCGTCGGTGTAGCCGACGTCGATCAGCACCAGCTGCAGGCCGCCCCCCAACTCCACCACCAGGAAGGGATCTGCCTGGGCCAATTGCTTATTCCGCCCCGCGTACCAGCGTCGGGTTGGTAGCCATTCCGCCCACGGCAGGCCCGCTGGTTCGCCGGTGCCACCGGTCATGACATGTCCTCCTTCGACTCGCGTGGCTCGCACAGCTGAAACCAGTAGAAGCCGTGGCCGGGAAGTGTGAGCAGGTATGGCAGTTTTCCGATTCGGGGAAACTCCACCGAACCGGTGAGTTCCACCGGTATGTGGCCGTCCCAGTGCTGCAGGTTCAGTTCGATCGGCTGGGGAAACCGGGACAGGTTGTTGACGCACAAGACCGTGTTCCCGTCGTCACCCGAGATCTCCCGCACGAAGGCCAGCACCGACGGATTCGAGCCGCCCAGTTCGCGGAATTCGCCGAGGGCGAAGGCGTCATACCGGCGTCGAATGGCCAGCATGGTGCGCGTCCAGTTGAGCAACGACGTGGAGGTGTCGCGTTGCGATTCGACGTTGACGGACTGATGACCGTAGACCGCGTCCTGAATGGGCGGCAGGTACAGGCGGCCGGGGTTGGCGGTGGAGAAGCCCGCGTTGCGGTCGGGTGTCCACTGCATCGGGGTGCGCACCGCGTCGCGGTCGCCCAGCCAGATGATGTCGCCCATCCCGATCTCGTCACCGTAGTAGAGGATCGGGGAGCCGGGCAGCGACAGCAACAGGGCGGTGAACAGTTCGATCTGGTTGCGGTCCTTGTCCAGCAGCGGGGCAAGCCGGCGCCGGATCCCCACATTCGCCTTCATCCGCGGGTCTTTGGCGTATTCGGCGTACATGTAGTCGCGCTCGTCGTCGGTGACCATCTCCAAGGTCAACTCGTCATGGTTGCGCAAGAAGATTCCCCATTGCGCCAAATGGGGTATCGGTGGCGTCTGCGCCAGGATCTCCGAGATCGGGAAGCGTGACTCTCGGCGTACCGCCATGAAAATGCGTGGCATCAGCGGGAAGTGGAATGCCATGTGGCATTCATCACCGCCGGTGTCCGGGTTGCCGAAATACTCGACCACGTCCGTCGGCCACTGATTGGCCTCGGCCAGCAGAACCCTGCCGGGAAACTCGTCGTCGACCACCTTGCGGCAGCGCTTCAGGAAATCATGTGTCTCAGGCAGGTTTTCGCAGTTGGTCCCCTCCCTCTCGAACAGGTACGGCACCGCGTCCAACCGAAACCCGTCGATGCCGAGGTTGAGCCAGAACCGCAGCACATCGATCATGGCTTCCTGCACCGCCGGGTTGTCATAATTCAGATCCGGCTGGTGGGAGAAGAACCGGTGCCAATAGAACTGCTTGCGCACTGCGTCGAACGTCCAGTTGGACTCCTCGGTGTCGACGAAGATGATCCGGGCATCGGCGTACCGTTCGCTGGTGTCACTCCACACGTAGTAGTCGCCATGGGGGCCGTCCGGGTCTTGCCGCGACTGTTGAAACCACGGGTGACTGTCGGAGGTGTGGTTCATCACCAGATCGGTGATCACCCGAATACCGCGCCGATGGGCGGCGTCGAGCAATTCGACGAAATCGTCGACCGTGCCGAACTCCGGCAACACCTTGTAGAAATCCCGGATGTCATAGCCGCCGTCGCGCAACGGCGAGTCGTAGAACGGCGGCAACCACAGACAGTCGACGCCGAGCCACTGCAGGTAGTCCAGCTGCTCGGTCAGGCCCCGCAGGTCCCCGATCCCGTCCCCGTTGGAGTCGTAGAACGCCCGGACCAGTACCTCGTAGAACACCGCTCGCTTGAACCAGACCGGGTCCGCCGGCAGGGCCGCGGCGTCGCCGAAATCGTCCGCGCTCGGGTGCTCGACGATGCCGTCCTCGACATGGCTGCCCGCCCCGGGGTCTGCTACGTCCTGACCAAGTTCGTCGTCCGCGTCGAAGGCCATATCTCGACATGTACCCCATTCCGGTCGTGATTACCTGGCAGGCGATTGGTCATCGTGATCGTGCGAGAACAACGCGGCGGTGCGGGCGATCCGCGGATCGGCCTGCAACTGTTCGAGAGGCGCGGACAGCGGCAGACGCCAATTCGGATACTGATCCACGGTGCCGGGCAGGTTGGGCTGACAAGGCTCGGCCAGCACGTCGTAGGGGGAGACCAGTTTCAGCCGGCTCGGGGTGGCCGCCAGAAAGCGGTGCATGGCGTCGATGATCCGCGGCTCATCCGGAGCCATCTCGTCATGCTCAAGAAACCCTTCGGTACGCAGTAGCTCAAGCCATTCGGCTCGTTCCTGCTCGGCGGCGGACTGTGCGGCCGCCACGTCGTCGAGCAGACCCCGCTCGGCGCGTGCCCGCACATGCTCGGCGCGGAAGAATCCGGCGGCGGTGGGCAGGTCGTGGGTAGAGATGCTGGCAGCCACCCGCGACGGCCACTTCGCGGACGGAAGCAACGGCTGGCCGGGGGCCGATTCATCGCGAGTGAACCAGGAGACCGCGCACCCCAGCATTTCATTGCCGGCCAGCGCGCGGGTGACTTCCGGTTCGACGGTTCCCAGGTCCTCGCCGATGACGACAGCGTTGGCGCGATGCGCCTCCAGTGCCAGCACCGCGAGCATGACGTCGGCGTCGTAGTGGACATAGGTGCCGCGGTCGGGGCTTTCGCCAGGGGGGATCCACCACAGCCGCCACAATCCGGCGACGTGATCGATGCGTACGCCGTCCGCGTGGGCCAGGACGGCCCGCAGCATGTCGCGCACCGCGCGGTAGCCGGTGGCCGCCAAGCGGTCCGGTCGCCATGGCGGCAGACACCAGTCCTGCCCACGAGGGCTGAACGTATCCGGAGGCGCGCCGACGCTGGCATCAACGGCCAGCACGTCGGCCAGGGCCCACGCATCGGCGCCATCGCCGTCGACGCCGACTGCCAGGTCGTGCAGCACGCCCAGCGCCATGCCCGCGTTCTTGGCGGCACTCTGCACCGCCAGCAACTGCTCCGTGCAGCGCTGCTGCACCCAAGCATGAAACGCCACCCTCGGCGCGAGCTCCCGCCGTGCGGCGGCCACCGCGGCGCCGGTCGCGTCGTGTAGGGGCGCAGGCCAGCGGGACCACCGGCTGCCATGGCGTTCGGCCAGCGCGCAGTAGGTCGCCCAGTCACGCAACGCCCGAGTCCGCGACGACTCGTCGAGCGGGCAGGGGCGCCCTTCAGAACGCCAGAGCAACTCCAGGGCCGCGCGCTTGGCGGCCCAGACGAGGTCGTAGTCGATTCGTGCGGTGTCCGCAGCGACCCGCAGCGCGTCGACTTCTGCCCGGGTGTCCGAGTCGGCGCGCTGGTAGGCGGCGAGGTCAGCGATGCACAGGGCGAGCGGGTTGGCGAACTGCCGGCTCGAAGGCGTATACGGCGACGGCTGCACCGGATACGTCGGTCCCGGTGCGTGCAGCGGATTGAGCAGCACCGCCCCGGCGCCGTGCTCGGCGGCTGTCCACCTCACCCAGTCCCGCAGGTCCGCCAAGTCCCCGATGCCCCAGGAGCGCGCGGATCGCAACGCGTAGAGCTGCAGCATCCATCCCCAGGTGAGCGGTGCCCGCGGCACCCGGGCGGGAGCCGCCACCAGCGTGACTTCCTGGCCATCGCGCAGCTGAAGCTGATACCAGCCGGGCGACAGATCGGCGGGCAGTTCATCGCGCACTGCGGTGCGCTCGCCGCCCTCGCTCACCAGTGCGGCGGCTCCGGAAAACGGTAGGGGGCGTCCGGTCACCCGCACAGCGGCTGTCGGAGGCGAAACGCCCGCACGCTCGCGTTCATCCAGCCTGGCCAACTCATGGCGGCGGTCGGCCGCACTGCCCGCCTCGACCTCGAGCAGCCGAAGAACCCGGACCACCACGTCTTCGTCCACCTGCATCATCTCGCGCCGTTCGTTGCGGTAGGCGGTGGCTACGCCGTGCGCGGTCGCCAGCCGGCGTAGGTCATCGGGCGCCACACCACGCCTATACCCGCCTGAGGTGCATTTCAACAGCCAGCACCGAACCGGTCCGTAGGGTCGGAGACGGCGATAGTTTGACCGGCCGGCAGGCGGGTAGCCACAACCGGTCGGCGCCGCAGCATCGAAATATCGAAATTCCTGACGAAATTGGGTGAGCATGGGCAGTACCCGAAATCCGGCGACGGGGACCGCAGCGGTCAGTGATCCAGCCGAGAACCCGCCGGCCTCGCACACCGTCTGGCCGGGCGCCAGCGCGCCGCTCGGGGCCAGCTACGACGGCGGCGGAACCAACTTCGCCCTTTTCTCGGAGATCGCCGAGCGAGTCGATCTGTGCCTGATCGACGAAGACGGCGCGCAGACGTGCGTACCGCTCGAAGAGGTGGACGGCTACGTTTGGCACGCCTACCTGCCGACGGTGTCACCGGGACAGAACTACGGCTTTCGGGTACACGGGCCCTTCGACCCGCCGGCCGGACATCGCTGTGATCCCAGCAAACTGTTGCTGGACCCGTACGGCAGGGCGTTCACCGGCGACTTCGACTTCGAGCAGGCGCTTTTCTCCTACGACATGGCAGCCGGAGACGACCCGCCGCGGGCCGAGACGCTGCCCAGAGTCGACTCGCTCGGGCACACCATGACCAGCGTGGTGATCAACCCGTACTTCGACTGGGCAACCGATCGACCGCCGAAGACCCCGTACAACGAGACGATCATCTACGAGACCCACGTCAAGGGTATGACGCAGACCCATCCCGCTATCCCCGAGGAACTGCGCGGCACCTATGCCGGTCTGGCTCACCCGGTCGTCATCGACCACCTGCAGTCGCTCAATGTCACCGCTGTCGAGCTGATGCCGGTACACCAGTTCATGCACGACGACCGCTTGCTGCGGATGGGTCTGCGGAACTATTGGGGCTACAACACATTCGGGTTCTTCGCCCCGCACAGCCAATACGCGGCAAGTCGGCAGCCGGGGGCAGCGGTCGCGGAATTCAAGACCATGGTGCGCACCCTGCACGAAGCCGGCATCGAAGTGATCCTCGACGTGGTTTACAACCACACTGCCGAGGGCAACCACCTCGGGCCGACCATCAACTTCCGCGGAATCGACAATGCCGCCTACTACCGGCTTGTCGACGACGACCGAAGCATGTACATGGACTACACCGGCACCGGCAACAGCCTCAACGCGCGCCATCCGCACGCACTGCAGCTGATCATGGACTCACTGCGCTACTGGGTGACCGAGATGCACGTCGATGGGTTCCGCTTCGACCTGGCGTCGACCTTGGCCCGCGAATTCTATGATGTGGACCGCCTTTCGGCGTTCTTCGACCTGATTCAGCAGGACCCGGTGGTCAGCCAGGTCAAGTTGATCGCCGAGCCGTGGGACGTCGGCGAGGGCGGTTATCAGGTCGGCAATTTTCCCGGCCTGTGGACCGAGTGGAATGGAAAGTACCGCGACACCGTGCGCGACTATTGGCGTGGCGAACCGGAGACGTTGGGAGAGTTCGCCTCGCGGCTCACCGGCTCATCAGATCTCTACGAGGCCACCGGGCGCCGGCCGGGTGCCAGCATCAACTTCGTCGTCGCCCACGACGGATTCACCTTGCACGATCTGGTCTCCTACAACGAAAAACACAATGAGGCCAACGGCGACGACAACACCGATGGCGAGAGCCACAACCGGTCGTGGAACTGCGGTGTCGAAGGCCCCACCGATGATCCGGACGTCCAGGAACTACGGGCTCGCCAGATGCGCAACATCCTGGCCACCCTGCTGCTGTCCCAAGGCACACCGATGATCGCGCACGGCGATGAGCTGGGGCGCACTCAGCAGGGGAACAACAACACTTACTGTCAGGACTCCGAACTCTCCTGGATGGACTGGTCGCTGGCCGAGACCAATGCCGATCTGCTGGCCTTCACCCGCCGGGTGACGCAGCTTCGCAAAGAACATCCGGTGTTTCGCCGTCGCCGGTTCTTCGAGGGCCGCCCGGTACGCCACGACGGCGAGATCGGCGACATCGCCTGGTTCACCCCCGCCGGCCATGAGATGAGTCAAGACGACTGGGACAACGGCTTCGACAAGTGCATCATGGTCTTTCTCAACGGAGAGGCGATCCGCGAGCCTGACATGCGCGGGCAGCGAGTGGTGGATGACTCGTTCCTGCTGTGCTTCAATGCGCACGAGGAGACGGTCGAGTTCGTCGTTCCCGGAAAGGATTACGCCCAAGAATGGACCACCGAATTGGACACCGCGGAGCCGGCATCCCCGGCTGAGCAGGCCGTGCAGCCTGGGGGCGAGCTGCCCGTCCCGGGGCGTTCGCTGCTCGTCCTGCGGAAAGTGCGCTGACGCATGGCCAGCCCGGTGCTGTCCACCTACCGGTTGCAGCTGCGGGGCGCAGAAAGCGGGTTCACGTTCACCTTCGCGGACGCCGAGAATCTACTCGACTATTTCGATGCACTTGGCATTTCGCACCTTTACCTCTCGCCGATCATGACGGCGGTGCGCGGATCGACACACGGCTACGACGTCGTCGATCCGACCACCGTCTCTGCGGAACTGGGTGGCGCGCAGGGGCTGGCGCGGCTGTCAGCGGCCGCGCGTGCCCGCGGCATCGGCCTGATCGTCGATATCGTGCCCAATCACGTCGGGGTACAACGGCCGGAGCAGAACCCATGGTGGTGGGACGTGCTGAAGCACGGCCGATCCTCCCGGTACGCCGCGTTCTTCGACATCGATTGGAGCCTCGGTGACGGCCGAATCATTCTGCCGGTACTGGGCTCTGACGGCGATACTGCCGACCTGACCGTGGATGGCGAGTCCCTACGCCTGGGTGACCTGGTGTTTCCGATCGCACCCGGAACCGGCGCCGGCAGCGGCGCCGAAGTCCACGATCGCCAGCACTATCGACTGGTCGGCTGGCGCAGCGGTAGCTGTGGCTACCGCCGCTTCTTTTCGATCACGTCGTTGGCCGGCCTGCGTCAGGAGGATCGAGCGGTTTTCGACGCCTGGCACGCCGAGCCGGCGCGCTGGTTCGACGCTCGGCTCATCGATGGCGTGCGGGTCGATCACCCGGATGGCCTGTCGGATCCGCAGGGATATCTGCACCGGCTGCGCGCGCTGATCGGACCGGATGCCTGGATCGTCATCGAAAAGATTCTGGCCGTTGACGAGGCGCTCGATCCCAGCCTGCCGGTCGCCGGCTCCACCGGTTACGACGCACTACGGGAGATCGGTGGGTTGTTCATCGACCCCAACGGTGAGCCGGCGCTGACCGAGCTGTGTGAAACCGCCGGTGTCGACTACCGCGCGATGCCGAACCTGCTGGCCGAGCAGAAGGAGCTCGCGGCTGCCGAGACGCTGGGCAGCGAGCTGGCGCGGCTATGTCGTTGTGTGGTGAGCGCTACCGGCGCCGAGCATCCGCTGTTGTCCGATGCCATCGTGGCCTTGCTCGGTCACATCGGGGTGTATCGCAGCGACTATCCCGGGTTGGCGACGATAGTGCCGGTGGCGCTAGCACATACGCTGGCGCAGCAGCCAGAACTCGACGAGCCGCTTGCACTGCTCGCGGCTGCGCTGGCCGACGGTGGGGAAGCAGCGGTGCGGCTGCAACAGCTGTGCGGAGCGGTGACCGCCAAGGCGACCGAAGACTGCCTGTTCTACCGGGATGCCAGGCTGGTGTCGCTCAACGAAGTCGGCGGCAGCCCGCAGTATTTCGGTGTGGGCTCGGCCGAGTTTCATCATCGGGCCGCCACGCGGGCTCGGCACTGGCCGCACACGATGACCACGCTGTCCACCCACGACACCAAACGCGGCGAGGATGTCAGGGCACGCATCGGCGTGTTGTCGCAGGTGCCGTCGTTGTGGGCGGAGTTCGTCGCTCGTTGGGAATCGAGGGCTCCCTCACCCGATCTGGCCACCGGGCTCTTCCTGTGGCAGAACATCTTCGGGGTGTGGCCACTCGACGGTCGAGTGAGCACGGCAGTGCGCGAGCGACTGCATGCCTATGCCGAAAAGGCGGTTCGCGAGGCGGACCGGCGGACATCGTGGCACGATCCCGACGCAGCGTTCGAGGGCGCGCTGCACCAGTGGCTCGACGACATCCTCGATGGTCCTATCGCGCAGGAACTGACCGAGTTCGTCGCCGAACTCGCTCCGCACATCGACAGCGACATCCTGGGGCAGAAACTGCTGTCCTTGACCGTCCCCGGCGTCCCGGACGTCTATCAGGGCACCGAGCTCTGCGATGACAGCTTGGTCGACCCGGACAATCGGCGGCCGGTCGACTACGGCGCACGCCGCGCAGCGCTGGAGGCCTTGCATCACCCGAAAATGCGGGTGGTCGTTGCGGCACTGCGAATGCGGCGAGCCCGTCCCGACAGCTTCCTGCGCGGCGGCTACCACCCGGTGCAGGCGTCAGGACCGGCGTCAGAACATCTCGTGGCCTTTCGCCGGGGCGACGACGTGGTGGTGGCGGTCAGCCGTTGGACGGTGCGCCTGCAGGGCACCGGATGGGGCGATACGGCTCTCCCGCTGCCCCCCGGGACGTGGTCTGACGCGCTCTCCGGCGCCAGCCACAACGGAATGGTGCGAGCAGTCGAGCTGTGCGCCGAACTGCCGGTTGTGCTGCTGGAGCGTGTCGATGACTGAGTTCGCCGTCTGGGCACCAACCCCGGCAGTCGTGGGTCTCGATGTCGACGGGGTAGCGCATCCGATGGACCGTTCCGACGGTGGGTGGTGGCGGGCGAGGCTCGACGTGGCGCCCGATGCCCGCTACGGGTTTCTGCTCGATGACGACCCGCAGGTTCTCCCCGATCCGCGGTCGGCCCGCCAGCCCGACGGCGTGCACGCGCGCTCGGCGGTGTGGGACGAGGAGAGCCTGACCTGGACCGACCACGACTGGGCGGGACGGCCCGTCGAAGGTGCGGTGATCTATGAAATGCACGTCGGCACTTTCACGCCCGCCGGCACCTTCGATTCCGCCGTCGCCAAACTGGATCACCTGGTCGACCTGGGTGTCGACTTCGTCGAACTCATGCCGGTCAACGCCTTTTCCGGCACGCACGGCTGGGGCTATGACGGGGTGCTGTGGTACGCCGTGCATGAGCCCTACGGCGGCCCGAACGGCTTGGCGCGCTTTGTCGATGCCTGCCACGGCCGGGGCCTGGGGGTACTGATCGACGTCGTCTTCAACCACCTGGGTCCGTCCGGCAACTACCTTCCCCGCTTCGGGCCGTATCTGTCGGGGGCACATAACCCGTGGGGCAATGCCATCAACATCGATGGCCCAGATTCCGACGAAGTGCGCCGCTACATCATCGACTGTGCGCTGCGCTGGATGCGGGTGTTCCGCGTCGATGGCCTACGGCTGGATGCCGTACACGCGCTGGTGGACACCACAGCCATCAATATTCTCGAAGAGCTGGCGGCCGAAACCGATGCGCTTGCCGCGCGGTTGGGGCGTCCGTTGTCACTCATCGCGGAAAGTGACCGCAACGATCCGCGCACCGTCACCCGCCGCGAAGACGGTGGCTACGGGATCACCGCGCAATGGGATGACGACATCCACCACGCCATCCACACCGCGGTATCCGGTGAGCGGCAAGGCTATTACACCGATTTCGGCAGCATGGCCACTTTGGCGACCACCCTGCGTAACGGCTTTTTCCATGCGGCCACGTACTCCTCGTTTCGCCGCCGGCGGCACGGGCGTCCGCTGCCGATCTCGCAGATTCCGGCCACCCGCCTGTTGGCCTATACGTGCACCCACGATCAGGTCGGCAACCGAGCGCTCGGCGACCGTCCGTCGCAGAACCTGACGGCCGGGCAACTCGCGGTAAAGGCTGCACTGGTACTGCTGTCGCCCTACACCGCAATGCTTTTCATGGGAGAGGAGTGGGGCGCGCGTACCCCTTTTCAGTTCTTCACCGCACATGAGGACCCGCAGGTGGCACGCGCCACCGCCGAGGGCCGCAAAGCCGAATTCGCCGAGCACGGCTGGGATGCCGACGACATCCCCGACCCGCAGGATCCCGAAACCTACCAGCGGTCCAAGCTGGCCTGGCGCGAGCTCGAGGAGCAACACCACCTGCGGCTGTTGCGCCTCTACAGGTCGCTGATCGGACTTCGCGCTGAAGTCGGTCCGGCCGGACCTTGGTTGAGCCAGCTGGTGATCGACTACGACGAGGGCCGGCGATGGCTCGTCATGCACCGCGGTCCGCTCCTGGTGGCGTGCAATCTCAGCGAGGACACGGTGAGCGTGCCGGTCCACGGCGAGCTGGTACTGGCGTGGGGATCACCGGCGGTCGGGCCTGAGACCACCCGACTGCCCGGGCATTCGTTCGCGGTCCTGCGACCGGCTCCATGAGCTCCCTACCGACGCTGTAGGGCCCGCAACTCGTTCCTGCGCAGCATTGTGGCCGCTGTCACGTAGTGCTTCGCTCGGCGGATCGGACCTGGTCAGCGAAGGTGGCCGGCGATACTGCAGGAATATCGCAACGCGTGGTAATGGTGACGAAATGATCTTGAAACCTGCGGGCGGCAGGGTGACGACGAGGCTCGCAACCGCAGGAGGTGACCTTCCATGCCCGCGCAAAACGACTCCCAGCATGCAGAGGTCGTCTCCACGCTGTGTGCCTACTGCGGGGTCGGATGCGGCCTGGTGCTGCAGGTCGAGACCGACGCGGTCACCGGGCGCCGCCGAGTAGTCAAATCCAGCGGTGACCCATCCCACCCGGCCAACTCCGGCCGGCTGTGCACCAAGGGTGCCACCACCGCGGATCTGCTCGCCGCGCCCGGCCGACTGGCGTCCGCGTTCATGCGGCCCGGCCGCGACGAGCCCGTCGAACCGACTGACATCGATACCGCCATCACCCACTGCGCCGGCCGGTTGCGGGCGATCATCGACGAGCACGGACCCGACGCCGTAGCGCTCTACGTTTCCGGGCAGATGTCCACCGAGGCGCAGTACCTGGCGAACAAGCTCGCCAAGGGCTTTATCGGCACCAACCAGATCGAGTCCAACTCGCGACTGTGTATGGCCAGCGCCGGCAGCGGCTACAAGCAGTCACTCGGCGCCGACGGGCCGCCCGGCTCCTATCAGGACTTCGATCACGCCGACGTGTTCCTCGTGATCGGCGCGAATATGGCCGACTGCCACCCGATTCTGTTCCTGCGGATGATGGACCGCGTCAAAGCCGGCGCCAAGCTGATCGTCGTCGATCCACGTCGCAGTGCCACCGCGGAGAAGGCCGACCTGTACTTGCAGATCGCACCCGGAACCGATCTGGCGCTGCTCAATGGGCTGCTGCATCTGATCGTCGCGAATGGCCACACCGACGACGAGTTTATCGCCGAGCACACGCAGGGCTGGGAGGTCATGCCCAGCTTCCTTGAGCAGTTCACGCCGGAGGCGGTGGCTGAGCTCACCGGACTCTCCGAAGCTGACATTCGCACTGCCGCAGCATGGATCGGCGAGGCGGACAACTGGATGAGTTGCTGGACGATGGGACTCAACCAGAGCACCCATGGAACCTGGAACACCAACGCCATCTGCAATCTGCACCTGGCCACCGGGGCGATCTGCAAGACGGGCAGCGGACCGTTCTCCCTGACCGGTCAGCCCAACGCGATGGGTGGCCGAGAAATGGGCTACCTGGGCCCAGGACTGCCAGGCCAGCGCAGCGTCGTCTCGGCCGACGACCGAGAATTCGTCGAGGACATCTGGGATATCCCACGCGGCTCGCTGCGCGCCGAGCTGGGCACCGGCACCATCGACATGTTCTCGCGGATGGCCGACGGCCAGATCAAGGCGTGCTGGATCATCTGCACCAACCCGGTTGCGACGGTGGCGAATCGGAAGACCGTGCTGGAAGGGCTGGAACGGGCCGAGCTGGTGATCGCCCAGGATGCCTTCGCCGACAACGAGACTGCCGCCTACGCCGACGTGCTGTTGCCGGCTGCGCTGTGGAGTGAGTGTGACGGAGTGATGGTCAACTCCGAGCGCAATCTCACGCTCTTTCAAAAGGCGGTCGACCCGGTCGGCCAATCGCTGCCGGACTGGCAGATCATCGCCCGCATCGCGGCAGAGATGGGATACGCCAAGGCGTTCGACTACTCGAGCGCTGAGGAGGTGTTCGAAGAGATCAAACTATTCGCCAACCCCAAGACCGGCTACGACCTACGCGGCATCAGCTACGAGCGATTGCGCCGGACGCCGATTCAGTGGCCCTGCCCGCCGGAGAGTACGCGAGATCGCCACCCCATCCGCTATCTCAACGACGGGGCGAGTCAGACGCGGCTGGTCCGCGAAGACGGCAGCGTGCCGCGGTTGGCTTTCGCGACCGAGTCCGGCCGCGCGGTCTTCTGCGCCCGCCCGCATCTGCTGCCCGCCGAGATGCCCGATGACGACTATCCGTACCTGCTCAACACCGGACGGCTGCCGCATCAGTGGCACACCATGACCAAGACCGGAAAGGTCGCCAAGCTCAACAAGCTCAATCCGGGCCCGTTCGTGGAGATCCACCCCGACGACGCCGTCCGGCTGGGCATCGTCGACGACGACCCGGTGGAGATCGCCTCGCGCCGGGGCCGGGCCGTGCTGCCGGCGGTGGTCACCGACCGGGTGCGTCCGGGGAACTGCTTCGCGCCGTTTCACTGGAATGACGTCTTCGGTGAGTACCTGTCGATCAACGCCGTCACCAATGACGCCGTTGACCCGACATCGCAACAGCCTGAGTACAAGGCATGTGCGGTGACCTTGGCCAAGGTGGTGGTCGAATCGCCGCGCGAGCTGGAAGCACCCCCTACGTCGCAGGCCGGCCAGGTCAGCTTGGACCGGGTGGACACCCTCATCGAATTATTCGGGCTCAGTGGGGAATCGGTGACCACCGTGCCCTCATTCGCTCCCATGGAGCGCATCTATCTGAGTGGGTTGCTGACCGCGCTCCGGACCGAGGCGGGGCGCAGCGCAACCGGTGTGCCGACGGTGCCGGCCAATGCCCCGCTGGAGCCGGCCACCCGCATGTGGGTCGACGGCCTGCTGGCCGGGCTGTACTCCCGGCACCCAACGCCGGCGAGCCTGCCGGCCGAGGGGTTGCGCCCAGAGTCGATCGTGGTGCTGTGGGCCTCGCAGACCGGCAACGCCGAAGAGGTGGCCGCCCGCTGCGCGGCCCACCTCGGCGAGGCCGGACTGCCGGTCGCCTTGCACACGATGAACGACTTCCCGGTGACCGGCCTGTCGGCAACCCGACAGCTGATCGTGGTCTCCAGCACCACCGGTGACGGTGACCCGCCCGACAACGGCGCTGCCCTGTGGGAAGAGCTGTCCGGTGACGGGACACCACAACTCACCGACACGCGCTACGCCGTGTTGGCGCTGGGTGACTCCAACTACGACGACTTCTGTGGTTATGGACGCAAACTCGACACCCGGCTGGCCGAACTCGGCGCCACCCGAATCCTGGACCGTGTCGACTGCGAGCCGGATTACGACGACGCCGTGGACGAATGGTTCAGAACGCTGCGCGGGGCGCTGAGCGCCGCGCCGACTCCGGCTGTGACGCAGGGTGCGACGCCCGTGGCTGCCCGCTCGTTGAGGGCACCGGGCCGGTACAGCAGGAAGAACCCGCTGCTCACCAGGCTGATGCGCAACACCGTGCTCAGCGGCCCGGGTTCGACGAAGGAGGTGCGGCAGCTGGTGTTCGCACTCCCGGAAAAGACGCTGAGCTATCAGGCCGGTGATGCACTCGGGGTGTGGCCACGCAACAGCACCGCGCTGGTAGAAGAATGGCTGACGGTGACCGGCGTCGACGGCACGCACGTCGTCGAAGTCGCCGGCCACGGTTCGATGCCGTTGCGGCAGGCGCTGGTCGAACGATTCGAAATCGCCCGTATCACCGGTGATTTGCTGCGGTTCGTGGCGCAGCACAGCCAAGATCGCGAGCTCGCCGACCTGTTGCGGCCGGAGAACAAGGCTGCGCTGGCGGATTGGATGTGGGGTCGCCAGTCAGTGGATGTGCTGGCCGCAACTCCGATTCGGGCCGCCGTCGACGACTGGCTCGGCGTCCTCAAACCGCTGACACCGCGGATGTACTCGATTTCGTCGGCATGTGTCGACAACCCCGGCGAGGTGCACGTGACGGTAGGCGCGGTGCGCTATGAGTGCCGGGGCGTGCCGCGCGGCGGCGTGTGCTCCACATATCTGGCGGACCGAAGCGACGATGCCGAGATCGGCATATTCGTACAGCCCGCCAACCATTTCCGGCCGCCGGCGGACCCCGACGCCCCGATGATCATGATCGGGCCGGGCACCGGCGTCGCACCGTTCCGCGGCTTCCTGCAGCAGCGCCGCGCGCTCGGGCATCGCGGCCGGAACTGGTTGTTCTTCGGCGAACGCAATGCCGCCACCGATTTCTACTATCGCGATGAGCTCAGGGACATGCACGCCAGCGGTTTTCTCACCGAACTCGATCTGGCTTTCTCCCGCGATCAGCCCGAGAAGGTCTACGTACAAGACTTGCTCCGCGCTCGCGGCGCCGAAGTGTGGGAGTGGTTGCAGGACGGCGCACACCTCTACGTGTGTGGCGATGCCAGCCAGATGGCCAAGGAGGTCGACCGCGCGATCTGCGATATCGCCGCGCGACATGGGTTGCTCGCACGAGACGCCGCGAAAGCCCATGTGCGGGCGCTGTCATCCGCCGGTCGCTACCAGCGCGACGTGTACTGAGTGCCTGGGGGTCAGAACACGGTCTGGGCGCAGGTGGACGGCGTGGTCAGGTTCACTCCGGCGTAGACCACCTGCACGTGAGTGCAGACGATCACGTTGGCGTCGGTCTTGGGGCGCCCGGTGGAGTATTCCAGGACGTCGATGCTGCCGTTGGTCTGGTATTTCTCCGGCGGGCCCTCGCCGTAGTACATCGACTGGATCACCGCGCCGGTGCCGTCCTTGAACACCTTGGTGCCCGGGCCGCCACGGTCTTTGAACCAGCCCTCACCGCCGTCGGTGTGTACATCCAGATAGGCGGTGCGCTTCGACGAGCGGATCTCGGTGCTCTGGCGGGCCCACAGATCCGGCGGGAACCCGGTCATGCCCTCGGGCGTCTGCAGCTGCACCCCGACGGTGAACCGGCACAGCGGGGGAGCGCTGCAGTCGACCCAGCTGTGAGTCTGCAGTTGATCGGCGTCATTGACCGGGAACAACGTGGTCTTGGTGTCACTGGCCGCCGACGCAGTCGCGGCCGGGATCAGCGCCGCCAGCAACGTCAACGCGGCCGGGATCATCAGCAACCGCTTCATGTCGCACCAACCTAGACCGGACATCACTCGTCGTAGGTCACTTCCACCGAATCGGTCTCCGGGTGGGCTTGGCAGGCCAGGATCAGCCCTTCGGCGAGGTCCTGGGGTTCCAGTACGTCGTTGATCTCCATGGTGACCTTGCCCTTTTTGAGCTCGCAGGCGCAGGCCCCGCAGTGACCCTCCCGGCAGGAGAATGGGGCATCGAGTCCCTTGTCGAGCAGCAGGTCGAGCAGCTTGACGTGCCGCGGCCATTCCAGCTCGTGCTTCTCGCCGTCCAGCTCGACGACGACGCTGGCCGGCGCGGCAGCCTGCTCGCCTTCCGGGGCGTCGGCGATCTTGACCGCGGCGAAGGGGTCGCTGTCCAGCGACTTGAACACCTCGAGGTGGACCTGCTCGGCCGGCACCTTGCAGGCATCCAGGGCTTCGCGGGCGGCCTGCATGAACGGGCCGGGGCCGCAGATGAAGACCTGGCGGTCGGTGTAGGGGGCGGCCAGCTGCGCCAACGCGGCGCGGCTCGGCAGGCCCTGGACCGACTCCAGCCAGTGCACGACAGTCAGCCGGTCGGGGTACTTGTCGACCAGCTCGCGCAGTGCGGCGCCGAAGATCACCGAACGCTCATCGCGGTTGGCGTAGACCAGGACCACCTTGCCGCTGCCCTGTGACAGCGCCGACTTGCAGATCGCCATCATCGGGGTGATCCCGCTGCCGGCGGCCAGCAGAAGAAAGTCGCTGTCCAGGGATTTCGGCACGAAGGTGCCCGACGGTGCCAGCACGTGGATGCGCATGCCGGCGTGCGCGTTGTCGCACAGCCAGTTCGACGCGTAGCCGTCGGCGGTCCGCTTGACGGTGACCGCCAGAGAGTCATCGGTGAACGGCGAACTGCACAGCGAGTAGCAGCGGGCCACCGAGCCGGTCTGGTCGCTGGGGATCCGCAGCGTCAGGAACTGGCCCGGCGAGTACTTCAACCGCTGCTCAGGGATCTCCGGGTCGTCCGGCCCGTCGGGCACGCCGAACACCAGCGAGCGTGCGTCGTCGGTCTCGGTGACGACTTCGGTGATCTGCAGTTCCAGGACGTGAGCACCGAGTGGTTCGTCCGGAATGGTCTCCGTCACGGGCCGCCCTTCATCTTCGGTCATAACTAGAACAGGTTACAGAAAAGTGGTCCGGTATTGCTACCAGCTGCAGGAACACCCGCTCGACACAAATCGGAACGTGTTCTAATCTCACTCTAGGCTGGTTGGAAAACGGGCCGGAAGAACCTGTTCACTTCTGGGAGGCAATCTAGTGACGTCCATTCAACAGCGTGACGCGCAGTCGGTGTTGGCCGCCATCGACGACCTTCTGCCGCAGTTGCGTGAGCGTGCCCAGGAGACCGAAGACCTGCGCAAGCTGCCCGACGCCAACGTCGCGGCGCTTGAGGACGTCGGTTTCTTCCGGCTGCTGCAGCCCGAGCAGTGGGGCGGCCTGCAGTGCGACCCGACCCTCTTCTACGAGGCGGTGCGCCGGCTGGCCAGTGCGTGCGGCTCCACCGGCTGGGTCGCCGGAATCATCGGCGTGCACAACTGGCACCTGGCGCTGTTCGACCAGCAGGCCCAGGAAGACGTCTGGGGTGAGGACACAAACGTCCGGATCTCCTCGTCCTACGCCCCGATGGGCGCCGGGGTCGTCACCGAGACCGCCGACGGCTACATCGTCAACGGTTCGTGGAACTGGTCGTCGGGCTGCGACCATGCCACCTGGGCGTTCCTGGGCGGTCCGGTGATCAAGGACGGCAAGCCGGTCGACTTCGGCAGCTTCCTGATCCCGATCTCCGACTACCGCATCGACGACGTCTGGCACGTGGTGGGCCTGCGCGGCACCGGCAGCAACACCGTCGTGGTCAAGGACGCCTTCGTGCCGCGGCACCGTTTCTTGTCCTACCGGGCGATGAACGACGGCACCGCCGGCGGCTACCAGACCAACACCGCGCCGGTCTACAAGATGCCGTGGGGGACCATTCACCCGACCACCATCTCGACGCCGATCATGGGCATGGCCTACGGCGCCTACGAGGCGCACGTCGAGCACCAGGGCAAGCGGGTGCGCGCGGCGTTCGCCGGTGAGAAGGCCAAGGACGACCCGTTCGCCAAGGTCCGGATCGCCGAGGCCGCCAGTGACATCGACGCCGGCTGGCGTCAGCTGATCGGCAACGTCGGCGACGAGTACGCGCTGCTGGCCGCCGGTCAGGAGATCCCGTTCGAGCTGCGGGCCCGGGCGCGACGTGACCAGGTCCGGGCCACCGGCCGGGCCATCGCCTCCATCGACCGGCTCTTCGAGGCGGCCGGTGCCACCGCGCTGTCCAACGACGCACCGGTGCAGCGGTTCTGGCGTGACGCGCATGCAGGTCGGGTGCACGCCGCCAACGACCCGGAGCGCGCGTACATGATCTTCGGCAACCACGAGTTCGGGTTGCCGCCCGGCGACACCATGGTCTGATCGAACTGGACCTGGCTGGGACATAGACGAGCTTGCTGGAGGTATCACCGATGACTATCCGTTCGCTGGGCTACCTGCGAATCCAAGCCACCGACATGGCGGCCTGGCGGGACTTCGGGCTGAAAGTCCTCGGCATGGTCGAGGGATCCGGTGCCACCGAGGGTGCGCTGTACCTGCGGATGGACGAGTTCCCCGCCCGGCTGGTGGTCGTGCCCGGGGACTCCGACCGGTTGCTGGTATCCGGTTGGGAATGCGCCAACGCCGCAGGGCTGCAGGAGATTCGGCAGCGCCTGGACGCCGAGGGCACGCCCTACAAGGAAGCCACCGCCGCGGAGCTTGCCGAGCGCAGCGTCCAGGAGATGATCGCGTTCGACGACCCGTCGGGCAATCACCTGGAGGTCTTCCACGGGGTGGCGCTGCAGCACCGCCGCGTGGTCAGCCCCTACGGCCACCGGTTCGTCACCGAAGAGCAGGGCCTGGGCCACGTGGTGCTGTCGACCAAGGACGACGCCGAGGCGCTGCACTTCTACCGCGATGTGCTCGGCTTCCGGCTGCGGGACTCGATGCGGCTGCCGCCGCAGATGGTCGGCCGCCCCGCTGACGGCGACCCGGCCTGGCTGCGATTCTTCGGCTGCAACCCGCGCCACCACAGCCTGGCCTTCCTGCCCATGCCGACTCCGACCGGAATCGTGCACCTGATGGTCGAAGTGGAGAGCGCCGACGATGTCGGGCTCGCACTGGACCGCGCCTACCGTCGCAAGGTGCCGATGGCCGCCACCCTGGGACGGCACGTCAACGACAAGATGCTGTCGTTCTATATGAAGGCGCCCAGCGGTTTTCAGATCGAATTCGGCTGCGAGGGCCTGGAGGTCGACGACGACGACTGGGTGGCCCGGGAGAGCACCGCGGTCAGCCTGTGGGGACACGACTTCACTGTGGGTATGCAGTAGCAGTGACTGACGACCTCGCGATCGACCCGCGTGCGTTCCGCAACGTACTCGGCCAGTTCTGCACCGGCATCACGATCATCACCACCGTGGATGGCGACGCGCCGGTCGGCTTCGCCTGCCAGTCGTTCGCCGCGCTGTCGCTGGACCCGCCGCTGGTGCTGTTCTGCCCCACCAAGCAGTCGCGGTCCTGGCAGGCCATCGAATCCAGCGGAAAGTTCTGCGTCAACATTCTGGCCGAGGAGCAGAAGGACGTCTGCGCCCGCTTCGGCTCCCGTGAACCGGACAAGTTCGCCGGCGTGGACTGGAAGCCGTCCCCACTGGGGTCGCCGATCCTGGGCGGATCGCTGGCCCACATCGACTGCACGGTGGCCTCAGTGCACGACGGCGGCGACCACTTCGTGGTGTTCGGCGCGGTGCAGTCGCTGTCAGATGTCCCGGAGGTGAAGCCGCGGCCGCTGCTGTTCTATCGCGGCGACTACACCGGCATCGAGCCGGACAAGACCACTCCGGCGCACTGGCGCGACGACCTGGAGGCGTTCCTCACCGCCACCACCGACGACACCTGGCTGTAATTTCCGTCCTCGAGTGTGAATCCCGCGACGCCGACGCGGCGTGTCGCGCCCTGAGATTCGCCCGCGCGGGGCGGGCCGTTGCCTACCATGCACCGGGTGAAGCGACTTGGCTGGGCGGCGGTGGCGACTCTCGCCTATGCCGCGGTGATGTTGGTGCTGGAGCGCGGGATGCGAAAGACGGGCGGCCCCGGCATCATCGGCTTTGAGCTGGCCGGCAATGCCGAACGAGTCCAGGAGATCTTGGCCGTCTGGGGAGACGAGGGCGGTCGGTGGGCGCGCTGGTCTCTGTGGCTCGACTTCGGTTACATGCTGACCTACGGAACCTTGGGGCTGTTGCTCATCGAGCGTGCCCGAAGTCGCCACGGGCATCCGATCATGTTGCGGCTGTTGCCGATCGGTGCGGTGGCCGGCGACGCGATCGAGGGCGTGGCGCTGCTCAAGGTGCTCGACGGCGCCGACATCGACGTGAACGCCCGGCGTGCGCGTGGCGCGGCGCTTGCCAAGTTCGCCCTGTTAGCGGTGGGGCTGGTCTACACCGTCATCGGGGGAGTTCGCCGGCGGTCATAAGCCGTGCCAGCATCGCTGATGTTCGGCGTGGGTGCGTAGATACGCCCCGGGTGAGTACATCTCGTCGTAGAAATCGGTGTCCAGATGCTGGGCCTGCAGATACATCAGCACATGCACCGTCGGGACGGTGCCCGGCAGTTTCCCGAACGTGTCGTAGATGTAGGACGCCTCGCAGGTGACCAGTTCGGCGATGCGGTCCGGCGCCAGTGCCGATCCGCGCACGGCCCGGCTGTCTGACCACGGACCCGGGGTGTCGGGGTGCGACGGACCGCCGGGCCCGAATTTGCGGGCCACCAGCTTTTGCACACCCTGCGCGACCGAGGCGACATGCGGCGGGCTCAGCGTCTCGAAGTGACCGGGTAACCCGGTGACATTCGGGAACGGCCAGCGCGGATCGGTGTCGGCGACAAAACCCAGTCCGGGGGCACGCGGGTCACCGGAGCCGCCCAGCACCGACAACCGGTCCAGACCGTCGAAGATCCAGCCGCCCAAGCCCATTGCCTGCAAGCCCAGCGCTCCGTTATGGGCCGCGATGGACAACTCCGCACTGGCCTCGGTCAGGGTGTACTGCTCCACGAACGACAGCGGTATCGGGTCGTCGGCATGCGCCAAACCGGAAAACGACTGTATGCCGGGTATTTCGCGACCATGGACGTCGTCGCGGATCGGATAGCCGTTGGCCGCGAAGAACCACAGGTTCTCCAGCAGATGTTCGGCCAGGTCAGCCACATTGAAGGCCAACAGACTGCCCGGGTGGTTGCCGATCCAGGTGTTGTGGCCCTCCATGTAGGGCTCTTCACGGGGTAGTTCCAGCCGGGACTCCGAAATCCGGACATAGGAATCGGCGGTATGGCCGATCCACTCTTCGATGCTGTCGAACTCGCGTGGTTCTTGATCGCGGGTGGGCAGCAGATAGCAGCCGGTGTCGTCGGTGAAGAACAGCTGGCTGGTGTGAAAGCCGGCCGCCGACGGCATGGCGCGCCCGGTGGCGCTGCCGGGATAGTTCGGCAGCGCCGGGGCGTACCCGGGATGGTGCGCGATCCCGTCATGCCAGCCGGTGGTGCCGGCCATCAGCGACAACAGCAGGGCTCGCTCGACCTCGGACAGCGGCTGCACCGGACGGCGGCTGGTGTAGGCCAGCGCACCGGCTGGAATGGCGCCGCCCACGGGGAACCGTCGCGACCGGCGTCCGGTGATGGCGGCGAACAGCCCGAAACCGGCCGCCTGCGCCAGCGCGGCCCGTTCCTGTTCAGTGATCGCCAGGGCCATGGCCCAGGCCTACTTGCTGACGGTCTCCAGCAGCATGGCCAGCTGGGTCGGCGAGACCGCGATCCCGCACTGGTTCTTCAGGTCGGTGAGCGGCTGGGCGATGCCCTGCAGGGTCGACAGCTGGTCGAGGTGGCCGATGAAGTAGCCCTGAACCGAGGACTTGGCCTGGTCCGCGGGCATGGTGGCCGCGTTGGTCAGCACGTCATTGGCCTCCGGGTGGTCGTGGAGGAACACACCCGCCTGGCCCAGCACGCCGCTGGCGGTACTGGACAGCCCGGCCGCGGTGCAGGAGGCGGGCGCGGCGTCGGCGGCGGGCGTGCTGGTGGTCAGTGCCGATGCGGCCACCGCACCGAGGATGCCGGCGGCTGCGGCGCCGAGCGCCAGGCCAGAAGTCGTGGAGATGCGCATAGCAGTGGTCCCTTCGATCAGGTATTTCCAGCTTGGAAGGTAAACCTACCGGAGCGGCAGCCACCCGCGGAGTCGGCGCAGGGCTTCGTCGATGTCGGCGGTCGGGCCGGCGAACGACAGCCGGACGAAGGTGTTGCCGCGTTCGGTGTCGAAGTCGACGCCCGGCGTCAGCGCGAGACCGGTGTCGGCCAGCAGGCGCGCGCAGAACGCCAGTGAGTCGTCGGTGTGCTCTGCGAGGTCCGCATAGACGTAGAACGCGCCGTCGGTGGGGGCCAACCGGTCGATGCCCATGCTCCGCAGTCCGCCGAGCAGCAGTTCCCGGTTGGCGGCGTAGTGCCGCAGGTGGCCGTTGGATTCTGCGATCGCCTCCGGCGTGAACGCCGCGACCGCCGCGTATTGGGCCAGCACCGGCGGGCAGATGGTGAAGTTGCCGGTCAGGCAGTCCACCGCACGGCGCAGTGCCGGCGGCACCAGCAGCCAGCCCAGCCGCCAGCCGGTCATCGCAAAGTACTTCGAGAAGCTGTTGGCCACCACCGCGTTCCGCGAAGTCTCCCAAGCACAGCTGGTCTGCGGTGCACCCTGGTAGACCAGGCCGTGGTAGACCTCGTCGCTGATCAGTCGCACACCGGCGGTGTCGCACCAGGCGGCGATCGCGGCCAGCTCCGCCGGTTCCAGCACAGTCCCGGTCGGGTTGGCGGGGCTGGCCACGATGACCCCTGCCAACGGTCCGGGAATCTCGGCGAGCATGGCGGCGGTGGGCTGGAAGCGGGTCTCGGGCCCGCACGGGATCTCGACCACCTCACAGCCCAGCGCGGTCAGGATGTTGCGATAGCAGGGATAGCCCGGGCTGGCGATCGCCACCCGATCGCCGGCGTCGAAACAGGCCAGAAATGCGAGCAGGAAGCCCCCGGACGAACCCGTGGTCACGACCACGTCGTCGGGGTCGACGCTCAGCCCGTAGCGGTCGGCATACGAGCCGGCGATGGCCGAGCGCAGCTCCGGGATGCCCAGTGCGACGGTGTAGCCCAGCGCATTGGCGTTCAGCGCCGCGGCGGCGGCGGCGCGCACCGGTTCGGGGGCGCCCACACTGGGCTGGCCGGCCGACAGATTCACCAGATCGCCATGGGTGCGTTGGCGTTCGGCCGCGGCCAGCCACACGTCCATCACATGGAACGGCGGAATGCCCGCGCGCAGCGCAACCCGGTCGGTCATGAGTCATCCTCCGTCATGATGCGGTGCAGGAAGCGGGTGGCGTCGGGCATAGCGGCGAGCACCGTGCCGGAATGGTCGTGGTCGGGGTAGATGTGCAGCTCGACATTCTGGCCGTTGTCGATCAGCTGCTGATACAGCGTTTGACTGGACCGGGGTGGCACGTCGGTGTCGAGCAGGCCGTGCCCCAAAAAGATCGGCCGATCGTATCCGCCGGTGGGGGTGCCCATGAAGCCGTCGAGCGCCGCGCCGATCCCGTCCAGCGACGCCACCGGCGCGCTGAACAGCTCATCGATCCGGGTTCCGGCCGCCTGTCGGTCCAGGTCGGTCTTGCAGACGGTTTCGGCCCGATCTGCCAGCTCGCGCCCGCGAGGAGTCAGCACACTGTCGACGGGAATCTCAGGAAGCGCTTCGCGCAGCGCGGCCACGATGTACGAGGCGTAACTGATCGCGGCGGGAGGCACCGACCGCGGCGGCAGATCGGGTCCGGCCTCCATGACCAGCCGTTCGATGTTGGCCGGTGTGCCGGTGGCCACCACGCCTCGATAGTCCAGGCCGCTGCCGGCGGTGAGGCGGCTGGCCCACCACGCGCTGTTGATCGCCGCGCCGCCGCCCTGGGACTGACCCACGATCGCCCACTTGGGCGACAGCGGCAGGTCCATCTGGTGCACGGCTCGCACGGAGTCGATCACCGAGTGCGCTTCGGCGGCGCTGTTGAGATAGCTCATCAGCCCTGGCGTGCCGAGCCCGGCGTAATCGGTGCCGACCACCACGTAGCCCTGGTCGAGCCAGTGCGACAGGTATTCGTTGTCGCGGGCGCTACGTGGCCGCGCCGACGGCGTGCAGTCGTCGCCGAGCCCGACGGTGCCGTGCGCCCATGCGATCAGCGGCCATCCGCCCGCCGGGGGCGCCCCGTGCGGAACGAAGACCGCCGCCGTGCTCACTGCGGGCCGGTCGTGTTGATCTGTCGTGGCGTACAGGATCCGGAATGCCTTGGCGGCGCCGGTCACCGACAGGGCCGGGTCCAGTGGCACCGTGGTGATCAGACCCCCTTCGGGGGGAATGGGGCCGGCATAGCTGCGCGCGTCAAGGCCCGACCACTGCGGCGCCGGCTCAGCGGCCGCGGGTGCGGCCAACACCAGGGCGGCCAGTCCGGCGGCCAACAGCGCATTGCGGCGCGGCGACCTCACTTGTTCAATCCGAGAAAGGTGAACGCCTCGGCCGCTTCGAAACTCGCCGATGTCTCGCCGGCGAAGACATTGCTGTCGTCGGAGCCGAGGGCGAGCTTGCGTACTGGGGCGCCTTCGTCGAAGTCCAGTTTGTTCAGGTCCACCCAGAACACGTTGGGGGTCAGCGCTGATTCGAAGCAATACAGCTTGCGGGTGTGGTGTGCGACGGTGCGCCACCGGGTGGAGGAGATGTTGGGCTCGTTCGGCGTGGAGATGCCGAACGGCACCGAAACATTGCGCACAACACTGAGTACCGACGCGAGCGCGATCTTGAGGTCCTCGGATTTCGGTATCGCGTTGACGTAGAACGAAGCCCGCGCGAAGCGATCCGCGGCCCGGTTGGTGCCCGGCAACATGACCGTGCCGCCCAGCTGCTCCCAGTAGGAGTTCACCGCAAGTTGTTGTTCGAAGATCGGCGAGTTCGTCATCACCTGATACTGGCGCCCGTGGTGGATGACCTGCTTGCCGTCAACGTATTCCACGATCGCACTGTCGCCTGTCGCGTCGGACAGGGACAGGTGCAGCGTGGCCAGGCGGTCCTCACCGGGCACGCCGTCGGTCACCACCTGGAACGCTTCGGCCTTCAGCGCGGCGACGGCTTCGGCCACGGTGGCGAAGTTGTCCAGGACATACTGGGCCCAGATGGAGATGCACAACCCGGGGCGGCTGCCGTCGTATTGCGGGTACACCGATTCGGCCAGCCAGAGCAGGTTCGCCGACAGACCGGCTTCGTTCAGTCCGTCGGTGGTGCAGATGTTGTAGCCGGTAGCCACCACGCTGCCGTACTTTGCGGTCCATTCGATGGAATTGGCCCCGGCCCGGCCGTCGCGCTTCACACCACGCGGCATCGACCACAGATCGGTCGCCAAATCCAGCTTCCAGTCCATCGATCGACCGGTGATGATGTTGCCGTTCGGGCCGAGGTAAACCAGGCGAGTACACATGCCGCTACCGTACGGGCCTTCAGACCACCTCGGCCTGCAACCGGCGAAGATGGTGTGCCGGCTGGCCAAAGAGTTGCGAACTTCCGTGTGCGCGTTTGAAGTACAGCTGGATGTTGCTTTCCCAGGTGATTGCGATACCGCCGTGCAGCTGCACCGCTTCGCCGGCCACCTTGGTGAATGCCTCGCTGGCGACCACCCGTGCCAGCGCCGCAGAGGTCGCCGACGGCTCGGCGATCGCGTCGTCGACAACGGCGCGCGCGGCCGACACGGCCACGTACAGGTCGGCCATCCGGTGTTTGAGCGCCTGGAAACTGCCGATCGGCCGGCCGAACTGTACCCGGCTCTTGGTGTACTCCACGGTCAGGTCCAGGCAGCGAGCCGCCGCGCCGATCTGCTCGGCCGCCAGCAGGATCGCCGCATAGTCCGCGATGCCGGGGTCCTCCCCGATCGGCGCGGTGGCGGTGGGGACGATGCGGCCAAGACGCCGAGTGGGGTCCATGGTGGCAACCGGCTCGGTGCTGAATTCCGTCCAGCGGGTGAGCTGGCTGCCGTCGGTGCCGACAACGACGTCGGCGATATCACCGTTGGCGGCGTAGCCGTCGCCGAAGACGACCGCTCCGATCGCGCCGCCTGCTGCCAACTGTTCCAACGCCTCGGCGTCGGGCTCGGGCGAGGCCAGCAGCGCCAGCTCGGCCAAGATGGTGCCCAGCAGCGGGGTGGGCACGAGTGCCTTGCCCAGCTCCTCGAGAACCACTGCGGCGTCGCCCAGTTCGCCCCCGGCACCGCCGAGCTCCTCGGGCACCACCAGGGCAGCGGCGCCGACCTGCTCGCACAACAGTTGCCACAGGGTCTGGTCGTAGCCGCGGTCGGATTCCATCGCCACCCGTACTGCTTCTCCGGTGGCGTGCTTGTCGACCAATGCGGCCACGGTCTGGCGCAGCAGGTCGCGTTCGTCGTTACGGGTCACTTAAATCGCCTCCAACACTCGCCGACGGTGGGCGGTCGGGTCACCCCACGCGGGACGCAGCGCCTGCACCCGCAGCAACCACAGTGACAGGTCGCACTCGCTGGTGAAGCCGATCGCGCCGTGGGTCTGCAGCGCCGAATGCGCAGCCAGCAGGGCGGCGTCGGACGCGGCCACCTTCGCGGCGCTGACGTCGCGGGCGGTGTCGGGGGAGTCCTGCGACACCGAGATCGCCGCCCCGTACACCAACGGGCGGGCCAGCTCGAGCGCGATGTGCACGTCGGCCAGCTTGTGCTTGATGGCCTGGTAGCCGCCGATCACCCGCCCGAACTGGGTGCGCTGTTTGGCGTAGTCGACGGCGATGTTCAGCATCGCCTGCCCGGCCCCGACCAGCTGCGCGGCAGTGGCCAGGGCGCCCATCTCGTAGGCGCGGGCGGTGTCGGTGTTCCAGGAGTCGCCGGTCGCGTTCACGTCGAACACGCCGCGGCTGGAGTCCACCGAGGCGTGACGGGTGCCGACCTGTGCGATCGATGCTGTCCCGTTCTGGGCCAGCAGGACCAGATCGGCGCGGTCGGCGTCGACTGCGCGTGGGGTGTGCGGCGGCAGTGCCACGGTGGCGATCAGCTCCCCGGCAGCCAGTCCGGCCAGCTGCGCACCGGCATCGGGTGAACCGGCCAGCAGGATCGGCGCGACCGCAATGGATTCCACCACCGGTCCGGGGACGCACCAGCGGCCCAGCGCCTCGATGGCCAGCACCGTATCGACGGGGTCGGCGCCGATACCGTCGAACTCTTCGGGCACCGCCAGCGCGGTCACGCCGAGCTCGGTCAGTTGGTTCCACACCCGACGGCCGGGCTCGGCCTCACCTTGCGACCAGGCCCGCACCGCACCGGGCACGTCGGCGGCGCCCAGCGCGGCGTCGATGCTGGCCGCGAAGTCGCGCTGATCTTGGTCTAGATCGAATTTCATTTCTTCTCCCGGGGCAGGCCCAGCAGCCGCTCGGCGATGATGTTGCGCTGAATCTCGTTGGTGCCGGCGTAGATCGGTCCGCCGAGCGAGAACAGGTAACCGTGGGTCCAGGCGTCGGCGAGTTCGCCGTCGGCGCCCCGGATGTCCAGGCCGGTCTGGTGCAGGGCAACGTCCAGGTCGGACCAGAACACCTTCGTCACCGAGGACTCCGCGCCCAGCTCACCGCCGGCGGCCAGCCGGGTCACGGTGCCGAACGTCTGTAACCGGTAGGCCTGCGCCTTGATCCAGGCGTCGGCGACGCGGTCGGTGAACACCGGATCGCTGCCGTGCTGGCGCCACATGGCCGCCAACCTCTCGGCGCCCACCACGAACCGGGCCGGGCTGCGCAGGCTCATGCCGCGCTCGTTGCTCGACGTGCTCATCGCGGCCCGCCAGCCTTCGTTCGGCACACCGATGACGTCGTTGTCCGGCACGAAGACGTCGTCGAGAAAGATCTCGCCGAAGCCGGTCTCGCCGCCGAGCTGTTCGATGGCACGAACGGTGATCCCGTCGGCCTTCAGGTCGAACATGAAGTAGGTCAGGCCGTGGTGGCGCTGGGCCTCCGGGTCGGAGCGGAACAGTCCGAAGCCGCGCTCGCCGAACGGGGCCCGCGAGCTCCAGATCTTCTGCCCGTTGAGCTTCCAGCCGCCGTCGACCTTGGTCGCTGTCGAGCGCAACGACGCCAGGTCACTGCCGGACTCCGGCTCCGACCATGCCTGCGCCCAGATCTCTTCGCCGGAGGCCATCTTCGGGAGGACGCGGTCCAGCTGTTCTTGCGTGCCGTGCGCGAACAGCGTCGGCGCCAGCATCGAGGTGCCGTTGGCGCTGGCGCGGCCGGGCGCACCGGCGCGGAAGTACTCCTCTTCGTACACCACCCACTGCAGCATGGTGGCGTCGCGCCCGCCGTACTTCTTCGGCCAGGCGATCACCGACAGGCCGGCGTCGAAAAGCACCTTGTCCCAGCGGCGGTGCTGTTCGAAACCCTCGGCGGTGTCGTAGGACAGGCGCGGGAACTTGTCGGTGTTCGCGGCCAGGAAGTCGCGGACCTCGGCGCGGAAGGCCTCGGTCTCGTCATCGAAATTCAGGTCCATCAGGCCCACTCTCTCAATTCATGCTTGACCACCTTGCCGCCGGGATTGCGCGGTAGGGAGTCGGTGAAGGTCACCGATCGCGGTGCCTTGAAATTCGCCAAATGCTCGCGGGCATAAGCGATCACCGCTGCCTCGTCGAGCGTTGATCCGGGCCGGCGCACGATGAAGGCGCGGCCCACTTCGCCCATCCGCTCATCGGGAACACCGATCACCGCCACGTCGGCCACGCCGTCGAGGCGGGCCAGGGCCTGCTCGATCTCGGCCGGATAGACGTTGAAGCCGCCGCAGATGTACATGTCCTTGAGCCGGTCGGTGATCCGCAGGTTCCCGGCGGCGTCCACGGTTCCGATGTCGCCGGTGTGCAGCCAGCCCTCCGCGTCGATCGCTGCGGCGGTGGCCTCCGGGTCATCGAGGTAGCCGAGCATGATGTTGGCGCTGCGAAGGAGCACCTCGCCGGAATCCGAATCTCCGCCAGTGCTTTCCAGCCGCAGCTCGAAATCGCCGATCGGACGCCCGCACGTGGTGGCGACGGTGACGGCGTCGTCATCGGCGCGGCACATGGTGCCGAACCCGCCGGACTCGGTCAGTCCGTAAGCGGTGAGCACGATGTCGATGTCCAGTTCGGTCTGCATCCGTTCGATCAGCACCACCGGGACGGTGGCGGCGCCGGTGACCGCGAACCGCAGCGAGCTCAGGTCGTGTTGGTCACGCTCGGGGTGATCCAGCAGGGTCTGGTAGATGGTGGGCGGCCCGGGCAGCACGGTGATCCGGTGGGATTCGATGGCTCGCAGCGCGCCTGCCGGGTCGAAGGTGAGCTGCGGGATCAGGGTGGCCCCGGTCTGCAGGCAGGCCAGGATGCCGGCCTTGTAGCCGAAGTTGTGAAAGAACGGATTGATGCACAGGTAGCGGTCCTGCGCGGTCATCTGACCGCACTCCGCCCAGGCCGCCGGGCCGGCCAGCGACTGCCGGTGCGCGCAGAGCACGCCCTTGCTGCGGCCGGTGGTCCCGGAGGTGAACAGGATGTCGGACAGATCATCGGGGCCAACGGCGGCGGCGCGCGCATCGACCTCGGCGGCCGGCACCGCGGTGCCGGCGGCGATGAACTCGTCCCAGGTTCCGTCCGTGGCCTCTATCGGCACCCGGACGACATGCTGCAGGTCGGGCAGCTGGTCGCGGTCCAGTTCGGTGAGCCGGTCGGTCTTGAGGAATCGGCCCATGCCCACCAGCACCTTGGCCTTGCTGCGGGCCAGGATGTCGGTGGCCTCCGCGGCGGTGTAGCGCGTGTTCAGTGGCACCAGCACGCCGCCGGCGTAGTGGGTTCCCAAGCAGGTGATCACCCAGTGCCAGGTGTTCGGCGACCACAGCGCAACCCGGTCGCCGGGCTGCACGCCGAGGGCGATCAGAGCCGCGGCGGCTCGCCGCACCTCCTCGCGCAGGGTGGCGTAGGTGAAGCACTTGTCCTCGGTGACCAGCGCGTCATGGTCGGGCAGCGTATGCGCGATGTGGTCCAGGGCCGCAGGTGTGGTCTGCGGTTGGCTACTCATAGGCGCTGCTCCTCCCCGTCGCTGAACTCTGCATCGCCGTCAGCGCGGGCTCCCTGGGCTCGACGGCTCGTAGCCGAGCAAGTGCTTGGTAGGTTAGCCTACAAGGGTGCAAGCAGTCGAGGAGTTCCGGGCTGAGGTCCGTGCATGGCTGGCCGACAACCTGGTCGGGGAGTTCGCCGAGCTCAAGGGCCTCGGCGGCCCCGGGCGCGAACATGAGGCGTTCGAGGAGCGGATGGCGTGGAACCGCCATCTGGCCGACGCCGGACTGACCTGCCTGGGCTGGCCGACCGAACACGGCGGGCGCGGCCTGTCGGTGGCTCACCGGGTGGCGTTCTACGAGGAGTACGCCCGCGCTGACGCGCCCGACAAGGTCAACCACCTGGGCGAAGAGCTGCTGGGGCCCACCCTGATCGCCTTCGGCACACCCGAGCAGCAGCAGCGCTTCCTGCCCGGAATCCGCAACGTCACCGAGCTGTGGTGCCAGGGCTACTCCGAGCCGGGAGCCGGCAGCGACCTGGCCAACGTGGCCACCACCGCGGTACTGGACGGCGACGCGTGGGTCATCAACGGCCAAAAGGTCTGGACGTCACTGGCGCACCTGTCGCAGTGGTGCTTCGTGGTGGCCCGCACCGAGAAGGGCTCCAAGCGGCACAACGGACTGTCCTACCTGCTGGTGCCGCTGGACCAGCCCGGCGTCGAGATCCGGCCGATCGTGCAGCTGACCGGCACCTCGGAGTTCAACGAGGTGTTCTTCGACGACGCGCGCACCGACGCCGATCTGGTGGTCGGGGAGCCCGGCGACGGCTGGAAGGTCGCGATGGGCACGCTCACCTTTGAGCGTGGCGTGTCGACACTGGGGCAGCAGATCCGTTACGCCCGGGAACTGTCCGCGCTCGCCGAACTCGCACAGCGCAACGGTGCCGCCGAAGACCCGCTGATCCGCGAGCGGTTGACCCGGTCCTGGGTCGGCCTGCGGTCGATGCGGTCCTACGCGATGGCCACCATGGACGTGGAGCAGCCGGGCCAAGACAACGTCTCGAAGTTGTTGTGGGCCAACTGGCACCGCGATCTCGGCGAGCTCGCCATGGATGTGATCGGTCGCGACTCGATGGTGCTGCGCGACGGCGAGTTCGACGAATGGCAGCGGCTCTACCTGTTCACCCGCAGCGACACCATCTACGGCGGTTCGAACGAGATTCAGCGCAACATCATCGCCGAGCGGGTTCTCGGCCTACCCCGAGAGGCAAAGGGATGAGCTCGATTTCGGATCTGTCCAAGGCGCCGGAAGAGATCGCCGGACACGGCCTGTTGGCGGGCAAGACGGTGCTGGTGACCGCGGCCGCCGGCACCGGGATCGGTTCCACCACCGCGCGACGAGCACTGCTCGAAGGCGCTGACGTGGTGGTCTCCGACTACCACGAGCGCCGGCTCGGCGAGACCCGCGACGAACTGGCCGGCCTCGGGCTGGGCCGGGTGGAGGCGGTGGTCTGTGACGTCACGTCCACCGCTGCGGTGGACGCGCTGTTCGACGAGGCCGTGGCGAAGATGGGCCGACTCGACGTGCTGGTCAACAATGCCGGACTCGGCGGGCAGACCCCGGTGATCGACATGACCGACGACGAGTGGGACCGCGTGCTCAACGTGACACTCACCTCGGTGATGCGAGCGACCCGGGCGGCGCTGCGCTACTTCCGCGGCGTCGAGCACGGCGGGGTGATCGTCAACAATGCCAGCGTGTTGGGTTGGCGCGCACAGCATTCGCAGTCGCACTACGCCGCGGCTAAGGCCGGCGTGATGGCGCTGACCCGGTGCAGCGCGATCGAGGCCGTCGAATACGGGGTCCGGATCAACGCCGTCTCGCCGTCCATCGCGCGGCACAAGTTCCTGGAGAAGACCAGCTCGGCGGAGTTGCTGGACCGCCTCGCCGACGGCGAGGCCTTCGGCCGGGCCGCTGAGCCGTGGGAGATCGCCACCACCATCGCGTTCCTGGCCAGTGACTATTCCAGTTACCTGACCGGCGAGATCATCTCGGTTTCCAGCCAGCGCGCCTGATGCCATGACGCGCCGTGACGAACTCCTGAACCTGGCGGCGGCGATGATCGCCGAGCGTGGCCTGCGTGCCACGACCGTGCGCGACATCGCCGACGCCGCCGGGATCTTGTCCGGCAGTCTGTATCACCACTTCTCCTCCAAGGAGGAGATGGTCGACGAGGTGCTGCGCGACTTTCTGGACTGGCTGTTCGATCGTTACCAGCAGATCGTCGATCACGAAACCGATCCGCTGGAGCGCCTCAAGGGACTGTTCCTGGCCTCGTTCGACGCGATCGAGCATCGGCACGCCCAAGTCGTCATCTACCAGGACGAGGCCAAGCGGCTGTCGGCTCACGAGCGGTTCTCCTACGTCGACGAACGCAACCGGCAGCAACGCAAGATGTGGCTTGACGTGCTGGCGCAGGGCATCGAAGCGGGATGTTTCCGGCCCGACCTCGACGTTGACCTGGTGTACCGCTTCATCCGCGACACCACTTGGGTATCGGTGCGCTGGTACCAACCGGGTGGTCCTTTAACGGCCGAACAAGTCGGCAGGCAATACCTCGCCATCGTGCTGGGTGGAATCACCAAAGAAGGAAGTTGATATGTCACAAGTCGCGCACGTTTCCCAGGCGTATGTCATCGACGCCGTTCGCACCGCCGTCGGCAAGCGCAACGGCTCGCTGGCCGGCATTCACCCGATCGACTTGGGCGCGTTGGCTTTCAGTGGTCTGCTGGACCGTGTCGGCGTCGACCCGGCCGCCGTCGACGATGTGGTCGTCGGCTGCGTGGACGCCGTCGGCGGCCAGGCCGGCAACATCGGCAGGCTCGCGTGGCTGGCGGCCGGCTTCCCCGAAGCGGTACCCGGGGTGACCGTCGACCGGCAGTGCGGTTCGTCCCAGCAGGCCATCTCCTTCGGCGCGCAGGCGATCATGTCGCGCACCGCGGACCTGATCGTGGCCGGCGGCGTGCAGAACATGAGCTGGATCCCGATCTCGTCGGCAATGGTCGTCGGCGAGCAATTCGGCTTCACCTCCCCGACCAACGAGTCGAAGAAGTGGCTGGAGCGCTACGGGGACGAAGAGGTCTCGCAGTTCCGCGGTGCGGAGATGATCGCCGAGCGCTGGGACATCTCCCGCGAGGACATGGAGCGCTTCGCGCTGCAGAGCCACCAGCGGGCATTCACCGCGATCGCCGAGGGCCGGTTCGACAACGAGATCATCCCGGTCGAGGTGGACGGCCGCTCGTTCCACATCGACGAGTGCCCGCGCGAGTCCACGCTGGAGAAGATGGCGGGTCTCAAGACGTTGGTCGAGGGCGGCCGGCTGACCGCCGCGCTCTCCAGCCAGATCTGCGACGGGTCGGCTGCGGTGCTGCTCGCCTCAGAGCAGGCGGTCAAGGACCACAACCTGAACCCCCGCGCCCGTATCCACCACATCAGCGCCCGTGGTGACGACCCGGTGATCATGCTGACCGGCCCGATTCCGGCGACGCGCTACGCGCTGGAAAAGACCGGCCTGAGCATCGACGACATCGACGTCGTTGAGATCAACGAGGCGTTTGCGCCGGTGGTGCAGGCCTGGATGAAGGAGTTCCCGATCGACCCGGCCAAGGTCAACCCCAACGGCGGGGCGATCGCGCTGGGTCACCCGCTGGGGGCGACCGGGGCCAAATTGTTCACCACAATGCTCAACGAACTGGAGCGCACCGGCGGCCGGTACGGTTTGCAGACGATGTGCGAAGGCGGGGGCACCGCTAACGTCACGATCATCGAGCGTCTGGGCGGCTAAAATCTTCAATTATGGAAACACCGCCTCCGACGGCACCAGGAGGACGCCGGATTCGCGGGCTCGACGCTGATCAGCGCCGAGCCCAGCGCCGTGAGCAACTTTTGACCGCAGCATTCGAATTGTTTGCCCGAGACGGTTACGCCAACACCTCGATCGAGCAGATCTGCCAAACGGCCTACGTCGGCAACAAGGCGTTCTACGAACTGTTCGACAGCAAGGAAGACTGTTACCTGGCGCTGATGAACGAGATCGGCGAGCGCATCGAGGCAAAAGTCGAGGAGGAGTTGCTTCACGGCGCCCCCGACGACATTGAAGAGACCGAAGAGGCGACGGTGCGTCGCGTGCTGACGGTGTTCGCCCATGAGCTGGTCGTCGATCCTCGGGTGGCTGTCGTCGCGTTCCGGGAAAGCACCGGAATCTCGCCACGGGTCGAGGCGCAACGGCGGGCCAACCGTCGGTGGGCCGCGAACTTCATCGAGTCGTTCTGGCGCAGCAAGGCCCAGGACGGTGAGGCCCCCGACTATCGGGCGATGGCGGTGGCCACCGTCGGGGGTCTTTTCGAGATCATCGCCGATTTTCTGCACCAGACCGACCCGCCGCGATCGATCGACGATCTCACACGTGACCTCACCACGTTCCTGATCACCGTCAGCAACGGGATCCATCTGCCGGCCCAGGCCAGCTGAAGTCACGCGGTCGCCGATTCACCCCGTCAGACCGGCGATGATGTCGTCGACCGTTCGCCCTGCCAGCGCATCCAGATCGGGGCGGGGCGCGCCGCGCAGCGGCCCGCGCAGGGCCAGCTCGGCGAATCCGTGCACGGCCGACCAGCACGGCCACTCCGCTCCGGCACGCCGGTTCGCGTGCAGCACACCGGCATCGGCCATCGCATCGAGTGCGTCGACCAGCGCGCGAAAAGGTGGCGGGGCCCCGTCGTCGACTGACGTGAGCCCTGATCCGAAGAAGGTCACGGTGAACCACCCGGGCTCGTCCAGCGCGAAACCGATGTAGCCCAGTCCGACCGCACGGAGCTGATCGCGCGCCCGGTTCGCTGCGGTGCCGCGCCGGGTCACCGGTACCAACATGCGAGCGGCCATCCGCTCGCCGATGGCGATTGCGACGGCCTTCAACAGTGCCTCGCGGTCGGCGAAGTGGCGGTAGGCGGCGTTCGGGGAGACCCCGACGCGCCGGGTCGCCTCCCGGACCGTGAGAGCCTCTGGACCGCCGAGCCGGGTCAGCTGTAGACCGGCGTCTATCAGGGCCGCGCCCAGGTCGCCATGGTGATAGCCGGTCTTTGTCGCAGTCACCTCTTGACAGCCCCCTCGGGAAAAAGTGTACGGTGTGAACATAGTCAATGTGGACGTTGTACACATAGCAATGGGAGTTCTCGTGATGGCAGGTGTCGGGGTGCCGCCGGTGGTGGACCATCAGACGTGGCAGCGCGAACTGGATGCCTTGCGTGTCCGCGAGAAAGCGGCGACCCGGGAGCTGGACGCGATCGCCGCGCAGCGCCGCCGTCTGCCGATGGTCGCCATGGACGACTATGTGCTCGAGGGCGAACGCGGGCCCGCCTGCCTGGCCGAGGTGTTCGAAGGCAACAGTCAGCTGATCGTCTATCACCACATGTGGTCCCCGGGCCAGCAGTGGCAGTGCGCGGGATGTACCGGTTTCGTCTCGCAGTTCACCCGCCTCGAATTTCTGGCCGCCTACGATGCGCGGTTCGTGATTGTCACGCAGGGGCCCATCGACGAGGCGATCGCCTACAAGCGGCGCGTCGGCAATCAGATGGCCTGGTACAGCACCGCCAACAGTTCGTTCGGGGCTGACGTCGGGGCACCGCCGGGTGGGCAGTTCGCGGTGAATGTGTTTCTGCGGCAAGGTAATGCGGTGTATCGCACCTGGCATACCAACCGGCGCGGAACAGAACAGATCGGCCACGTGTTCTCGTTGCTCGATGTGCTGCCCTACGGGCGCCAGGAAGAGTGGCAGGACTCACCCGACGGCTGGCCGCAGAGCCCCACCTACAGCCGCTGGGCCAGCTCGCCGGAACTCGCGCAGCTCTATGGCGCCAGTTCGTAGTGTTCCGAACCGAGAAGGAGCAAGATGAGTACCGCCAAGGTCGGCTTGAAGTCGATCAACCTCGTTTGTGTGCCCACCGTCGACCAGGACAAGGCCATCGCGTTCTACGAGTCGTTGGGCTTCGAGAAACGCACCGACATCCACATGGGCGACGGCTACCGGTGGGTCGAGGTCTACCCGCCGCAGGGCCTGGCGGGCATTGCGCTGGCGCCGCCGTCGCCGGAGAGCGGTCCGGTTGAGCCGGCCGTCACCGGCATCACGCTGACCACCGACGACATCGACGCCACGCTGGCCGCGATGCGGGAACTCGGAGTCGATGTCGACGCAGAGATCATGCGTCAGGGAGACCCCGTTCCGCCGCTGTTCTGGTTCCGCGACCCGACCGGCCACACCCTGATGGTGGCCGAGGTCTAACCACCGCGCCGAGCGCCAATCTCACGGCGCAGCACCAGCGTGTCGCGTCGTAAGATTGGCGCTCGGCGGGCTTGTGGATGGGTGTCGGCGCGGATCGGCACCAGCGGGCAGGCTTTCAGGCTGTGGACGAATTGGCCTGGCCATTCCTGGGGCAGGAGGCGCTGGTTGCCAAGGCCATCCCCGAGCGGGCGATGCGGGCACTTTACCAACCGGTCTACCCCGGGGTTTACGCGCCGTGGGGTATTGAGCTGACCGCCCGGCAGCGGGCTGAGGCGGCGTGGCTGTGGTCACGCCGCCGCGGCGTGGTCGCGGGTGCCTCGGCTGCGGCGCTGCTGGGCGCGAAGTGGGTGAGTGGCGCGCTGGACGCCGAGCTGGTGTACGGCAGCCGTCAGCCACCGCCGAGGCTCGTCGTGCACCGTGACACCCTGAAGCCCGGCGAGGTGACGACCGTCGACGGGATTGCGGTCACTGTCCCGGCACGCACCGCTTTCGACATCGGGCGGCGAACCCGGTCGCGGCTGGTCAGCCTGCAGCGACTCGACTCGTTGGCGAACGCGACCGGCGTCGGGATCGCCGATGTCGAGACCATCATCGCTGCCCATCCCGGGGCACGAGATCTGACCCGGCTGCGGGGTGTGCTGCCACTGGTCGACGGTGGTGCGGAATCTCCGCAGGAGTCCGGGACTCGCCTAGCCTTGATCGACGCCGGGTTGCCACGCCCGGAGACCCAGATCGTGGTGCGCGACGAGTACGGCGGATTCGTGGCGCGGCTGGACATGGGATACCCGCAGTTCAAGGTCGGTATCGAATATGACGGCCAACAGCACTGGACGGACCCCAGGCAGCGACAGCGCGATATCGACCGGCAGGTAGCGCTCGCCGACCAAGGCTGGGTGATCAGCCGGGTCAGCGCGGAGCTGCTGCGTTACCGTCGCGGGACGTTGATTGCCCGGGTGAAGGAGGCGATGTATTCCGCCGGATGGCCCGGCCAGGTCGCGGGTGCCAATCTGGCGACGCCGCCACGGCATGTCGCGTCGTGAGATTGGCGCTCGCGATCAGGCGATGAAGGAGTTGGCCGCCCGCAGCTGCTCGACCGCCTCGTCGACGATCGAGGTGATCAGCTCCGCGCAGGACGGCAGGCTGTCCAGGATGCCCGCCACCTGACCCGAGGCCAGCACACCGGCTTCGGTGTTGCCTTCCACGAGCCCGGCTTTGAGCAGCATCGGAGTGTTGGCGGCCATCAGCACCTGCGACCAGGTGAGCTCCTTGCCATGCCGCATGGCCAGTCCGTCGCGCACCATGGTCGGCCAGCTCATCTGCGACATCTTCTTGAACTTCGCCGCGTTGCGGATAGCGGCGCTGAAACCGCGTGCCCGCGAACCGCTTTCGAGCTTCTCCACCAGTTCGGTGCGCAGCACCCGGTGTGGCATACCGTCGACCCTGGTGGAGACCACGGTGCCGCTCAGGTCAGCGGCCAAGTAGCGCTGCTTGACCGCGTCCGGAACAGTGGAGTCGCTGGTCAGCAGGAATCGGGTGCCCATCGCGACACCGGTGGCGCCGTAGGACAGCGCGGCGGCCAGGCCGCGGCCGTCGAAGAACCCGCCGGCGGCGATCACCTGAACCCCGGTACCGGCGACGGCGTCAAGCACCGACGGCAACAACAGGGTGGTGGCGACCGGGCCGGTGTGCCCGCCACCCTCGCCGCCCTGCACGATCACCGCATCGGCACCCCAGGACGCGACCTTCTTGGCGTGCTTGGCCGCACCGACCGACGGGATCACCACCGAGCCCGCCTCTTTAAGCTTGGCGATCAGCTCGGCCTTGGGGGCCAGCGCGAACGACGCCACCTTCACGCCCTCGCGGATCATCAGATCCACCCGGTCACCGGCGTCGGATGCGTCGGCGCGAATGTTGACCCCGAACGGCTTGTCGGTGGCCGACTTCACCTTGGAGATCGCGGCGGCCAACTCGTCGATCGTCATGGTCGCCGAGGCCAGGATGCCCAGGCCGCCGGCGTTGGCGGTGGCCGAGACCAGGCGGGCGCCGGCCACCCAGCCCATCCCGGTCTGCACCACCGGGTGTTCGATGCCGACCAGTTCGGTCAGCGGGGTCTTCAACCGGCTCATGCCCGCACTTCTTTGTCTCGCAGCGATTTCGGGTCGATGACCTCGCGGATCAATTGAAGCTCCTCGACCTCGGGCAACCGAGTCGTCGCCGCGTCGGCCAGGCCGTGCACCTCGAACGAGGTGTTCTCGGCGACCTCGTCGGCGGTGACGCCGGGGTGCAGCGAGACCGCGCGCATCTGGTGGTCGGGGCCATTGAAGTCGAACACTCCGAGGTTGGTCACCACGCCGCCCAGGTTGAAGAAGCGGAACGCCGGGTTGGCCGGATCCACCTTGTCGTAGCCGATGCCCGAGACGATGTCGACGGCGTCGCAGAACACCCGCGACGAGTGAGCGCCCACCCAGTAGCTGGTGGTGTGGTTGATGGTGTTTCCGGGCGCACCGCGGACCCCGAACATCTGCCGGGTGGGCTGCTGCAGCGGACCGAATGCCGAGAGGTTCTGGTTGCCGTAGCGGTCGATCTGGTTGGCGCCCATGATCACATGGCGCCGGCCCCACGACAGGGTTTCGAAGACCCGGTTGAACGGCATCCAGCCTTCCAGCGGCCCGACCTTGCCGATCGCCGGGGTGTCGGCCAGAATGCGGGCCTCCCCGTCGGTGAGCACCAGGTCGGGGGAGAAGGTGAGGCGGGCCAGCCGGGCGCCGACCGAGGGCACCGTGGCCATCGGTGAGGCCATGATCTCGCCGGCGTCGCGGAACAGCTCGGCGCAGGCGACCGCACAGATCTCGGCGCGAGTGGGTGAGTCGCTCATGCTTGTGCCTCCGCTCCGAATGCCTTAACCGCCGCCTGGTAGTCGTCTTCACTACCGGACAGGTAGGTGGCCTTGAACTCCGCCCAGGTCTCGTCGGACTTGGCGGCTTCGGCGTAGTGTCGCTGGAACTTCTCGTCGCGGCCGTAATCGGCTGCGCCAATGGTGAAGTGGGCGCCACCGGGGGCTTCGACCACCTTGTCCACCATCATCCGGTTGATCACCTGGGTCTGCGGCGACGTGCTGGAGATCAACTCTTCGGTGGGCACGATCTTCTCCACCGACAGGAAGCGGCGCTGTGCCGACATCAGGAACAGGTCGTCGAAGTACGGGTCGATCCCGGTGTAGGCGGCGTTGCCGCGCTCATCGCCGATGTTCATGTGCACGAACGCGGCGTCCAGGTTCAGCGCCGGCATCGCGACCAGAGTCTCGTGACCGCCCTCAACCGGATACGGGGAGGTGACGGTCTTGAGCTCGCCCTCCCAGAAGTCGATCACCGAGCTGCCCAGCCCGGCGCGGATCGGCAGGAACGGCAGCCGCTGGGCGGCGGCCTGCAGTCCGCAGCGCAGCATGCCCTCGTCCATCTCGCGGGCCTCGATGGCCCCGGTGGTGCGGGCCTTGGAGAACCACGGGTCGTAGAACGGCGGCGAGTCCAGGGAGACGAACCCGTAGTAGGCCCGGCGCACTTTGCCCGCCGAACACAGCAGACCCAGGTCCGGTCCGCCGTAGGTCACTACGGTGAGGTCCTTGACGTCGGTGCGCAGGATGGCGCGCACGAACGCCATCGGCTTACGCCGCGAGCCCCAGCCGCCGATACCGACGGTCATGCCGTCGCGCAGCTCGGAGACGGCGTCGTCGAGAGTGGTGATCTTCGAAGCCATTACTTCTTGCCCTTCTCGGTACCGGCGAACTCGTCGCGGTGTTCGTCGGCGACACCGGAGAGGTTGAGCTCAAAGGTGAAGCCCTGCTCCATGCGGTAGCTGGAGTTGACCTTCTGCACGTCGATGAGGTTCAGCGCTTCCTTGGCCGCCCGGATCACCCGAGTGTCCTTGGCGGCGATATCGCGGGCCACCCGCAGCGCGGCCTCGTCGAGCTCGTCGCGCGGCACCACCTCGTGCACCGATCCGTACTGGTGCAGGGTGGCGGCGTTGACGGTGGCCGCGGTGTAGAACAACCGGCGCATCATGTGCTGCGGCACCAGCCGGGACAGGTGGGTGGCCGCACCGAGGGCGCCGCGCTCCACCTCGGGCAGACCGAACTTGGCGTCGTCAGAGGCCACGATCACGTCGGCGTTGCCGACCAGGCCGATCCCGCCGCCCACGCAGAAGCCGTTGACCGCGGCGACCACCGGCACCGCGCACTCATAGACGGCCTTGAATGCCGCGAAGCAACCACGGTTGGCGTCGATCAGGGCGGTGAAGCCCTCGGTGTTCTGCATTTCCTTGATGTCCACCCCGGCGTTGAATCCGCGGCCCTCCGCGCGAAGGATCACCACGTGGGTGGACATGTCCTTGCCGGCGGCCGTGATGACCTCGCCGAGCTCGAACCAGGCCCGCGACGGCAGCGCGTTGACCGGTGGGTAGTCGACGGTGACCGCGACGATCCCCGGTTCGACGGTTGTGGATGTGATCGGCATGGGCGGACTTCCCTGTCGTATTGGGGCCTTGGAGTACCTAAGCTACCTAAGCAAGCACTTGCTTGGTACGCTAGCACAGTGGGTGATGCGATCAACCTCGGATTGACCGGCAAGGTGGTCCTGGTGACCGGCGGGGTGCGCGGCGTCGGCGCGGGCATCAGTGCCGTCTTCGCCGATCAGGGTGCGACGGTGGTGACCTGCGCCCGGCGTCCGGTGGAGGGCCTGCCGTATGAATTCCATTCCTGCGACGTTCGCGACGACGACGCGGTCAAGGGCCTGATCGAAGCGATCGTGGCCGCTCACGGCCGGATCGACATCGTGGTCAACAATGCCGGCGGGTCTCCGTTCGCGCTGGCCGCCGATGCGTCAGCCAACTTCAGTCGCAAGATCATCGAGCTGAACCTGATCAGCGCCCTGCTCGTGTCCACGCACGCCAACGCCGTCATGCAGACCCAGGACGGCGGGGGCTCGATCGTCAACATCACCAGTGTCAGCGGCTGCCGGCCGTCACCGGGAACCGCGGCCTACGGCGCGGCCAAGGCCGGGGTGGACAGCCTGACCACCTCGTTGGCCGTCGAGTGGGCGCCGAAGGTGCGGATCAACTCGATCGTGGTCGGCATGGTCGAGACCGAGCAGTCCGAGCTGTTCTACGGCGACGCCGAATCGGTGGCCGCCGTCGGTGCCACCGTGCCGTTGGGCCGGCTGGCCAAGCCATCCGAAATCGGTTGGACAGCCGCATTTTTGAGTTCCGATCTGGCGTCCTATGTCACTGGTGCCAGCCTGACCGTGCACGGTGGCGGAGAGAACCCCGCCTACCTCGACGCATCTAGCGCCAATAAATAGGTCGACCCCGAAAAAGGAGACAGCACTGATGGGACTTCTCGACGGCCGCGTGGTCATCGTCACCGGAGCGGGCGGCGGAATCGGGCGGGCGCACGCGCTGGCCTTTGCCGCCGAGGGCGCCCGGGTCGTGGTCAACGACATCGGTGTCGGGCTGGACGGCTCGCCGGCCGGCGGCGGCAGTGCTGCCCAGAGCGTGGTCGACGAGATCGTCGCAGCCGGCGGCGAAGCCGTGGCCAACGGCTCGAACGTCGCCGACTGGGGTCAGGCCGAGGCTCTGATCAAGCAGGCAGTCGACACCTACGGCACGCTCGACGTGCTGGTGAACAACGCCGGCATCGTCCGCGACCGGATGTTCGCCAACGCCACCGAAGAGGAGTTCGACGCCGTCACCGCGGTGCACCTCAAGGGTCACTTCGCCACCATGAAGCACGCTGCCGCGTATTGGCGGGCCAAGTCCAAGGCCGGCGAGACTGTCGACGCCCGGATCATCAACACCAGCTCCGGCGCCGGCCTGCAGGGCAGCGTCGGTCAGGCCACCTACAGCGCGTCCAAGGCAGGCATCGCCGCGCTGACCCTGGTAGCCGCCGCTGAGATGGGCCGCTACGGAGTCACCGCCAACGCCATCGCGCCGTCGGCCCGTACCCGCATGACCGAGACCGTCTTCGCCGACATGATGGCCACCCAGGACGCGGCGTTCGACACCATGGCCCCGGAGAATGTCAGCCCGCTGGTGGTCTGGCTGGGCAGCGTCGAGTCGCGCGACGTGACCGGCAAGGTCTTCGAGGTCGAAGGTGGCAAGATCCGCGTCGCCGAGGGCTGGGCGCACGGGCCGGAACTCGACAAGGGCGCCAAATGGGATCCCGCCGAGCTGGGGCCGGTCGTCACCGACCTGCTGGCCAAGGCGCGGACACCCGTGCCGGTCTACGGGGCCTAGACCGCAACGGATGAAAGTCCCGATGCGCGGACCAGCAGCGTTATACGCGAGCGTCAATATTGTGATACTTACTTAGCCGGACAAGTACGCGTTGCGGCCCTTCCCTCATCGGGCAGCGACGTAATCTTTCACCTGCTCTTAGGTGACGCGCTCGTGTTCATGTCCAGCTGCTGGAGGTCTTGTGTCGGTGCTCGAGGTGGACGACCAACCACCCACAGCAGTCCGGCGTCGACGGCATCCGCACCCCGGTGAAGGCGTACCGAGCTTCTCGTGGCCCACCTTCGTACTCGGGGTGGTCGGCATCACCGTATTCGTATTGGTAGCCATCGGCGCCGCCCGCGGATTGCTTTCGGCTTGGGTCGTCATACCGGTGAGCACCTTGGTCACGTATGTGTTGTTCTCGGTGGCGCACGAAGCCCTGCACCGCTCCTTCTGCTCGGTGCGCTGGGTGAACGCGGTGGTCGGCCGGGTGGCTTGGCTATTTGTGGTGCTGCCGTTCTCGTTGCCGGCGTTCGGCTATGTCCACGGTGAGCACCACCGTCACACCAATGATCCCGAGCGCGATCCCGATATGTTCGCCACCCATGCGCCCACCTGGCAGCTGCCGTTCCGCTGGGCGCTGATGGACCTGTTCAATGCGACCTGGTACGTCCGCAAGCTGTGGCCGCGGGTCCGGCATTCGTGGCGGCGTCCGATTGCCGAGCTCGCCGAAACGTCGGTGCTGTTCTCGTTGACCATCGCCATGACCGTCGCGGCGATCCTCACCGACCACTTCTGGCTGCTTGCCGAGGTCGTGTTGATCCCGCAGCGCCTCGGTCTTTTCATCATCGGATGGGCCTTCGACTGGTTGCCGCACCACGGGATCGACATCACGCAGCGTGAGGATCGTTATCGCGCCAGTCGTCTTCGGGTCGGGATGGAATGGCTGCTCGCGCCGTTGATGCTGTCTCAGAATTACCACCTGATCCACCATCTCCATCCCTGGCTGCCGTTCTACCGCTACCTGCCGGCGTGGCGACGCAACGAGGACCTCTACCTGGAGCACCACGCTGCCGTCACCACCGTGTTCGGCCGGGAACTCAGCCCCGAGGAACACCGGCATTTCAAGCGCTGGGCGCAGGTCGAGCTCGAGTCCCGCATCGCCTGACGCCGGCACGGCTACGCCGCTGTCAGGTGTTTTGCGCCGCTTCGTGAGCGAGTTGCAAGCGGGACGAGATATCGAGCTTGGTGTAGATCCGGTTCAGGTGCGAGTGCACCGTACGGGGCGAGACGCTCAGTTCTGCGGCGATCTCCTTGTCACGAAGGCCGGCACTGATGAGCCGGACAATATTGCGCTCGGCCGGCGTCAGCGAACCCCAACCGCTGGACGGGCGTTTGGAGGCGCTTCTGCCCTTTGCGTCGCCGCGGCATGCGTAAGCGATGGCATCAGCCGTCGACAGTGCATTACCCTGATCCCAACGGCGCTCAAAATCGTTCTGCGGCAAGGCCTCTCGTAGCGAGTTGACGGTGGCCCGATAGTCGGCGTCGTAGACTTTGGCGCGGACCGCGCCGGTGCGCTCGCGGACGCCCGCAGCTGAGCCGATCAGCCGTGCTGCATCGTGGAGTCGGCCTGCGGCCGTGGCCACCGCTGCCAGCAGTTCGATCAGATCGGGGGTGCCCAGGAGCGCCTCAGTGTCCGCCGCGATGGCCAGCGCGTCCCGCGCGTCTCGTTCGGCCTGTTCGAACTCGCCCTCGGCCATGGCCACCCGGCCACGTATCTCCAGCAGCAATATCCGGTGGATGCCCGAGCCCACCGACAGCGCCTCGTCAGCCCAACGGCGCGCGGCGGCCAGGTCACCGGATGCCAGCGCTGCGCGAGCGAGCGGATTGCCGTTGATCGCCAATAGTTGGGGCAGCGCACATGCTTCGCAAGCCGCCTCAGCTGCGCTGACAGCCCCAGGCACGTCGCCGGCGGCCAACCGGGTGTCTGTCACCGCGCCGAACCCGAACGCGCGGTGGAAGTCGATGAGTTCGGCGGCGGCCTCCACGCATGCATCGGCCGCCGCACGCGCCCCTCGGCTATCGCCCTGGCACGCAAGGGCTTCGGCTAGAAGCGTCAGGCTCTGGGCGCCGAACAGTGGGTCGTGTGCGGCCTCGGCCTCCGTCGCCACCTGCCGGGCCTGCTCGACTGCCATCGTGAGCTCCGCGCGGTGCAGGTGGGCCAGTCCTAGGCAAAGGCGGCACAGTCGTGCCACCGACCAGTCACCGACCGCGTCACCGAGTGCTGCGCCGTTCTCCGCGGCACGCCGCATCGTCTCGAGGTCGCCGGCCACGAACGCCGAATACGCCTGCACGCCGTAGATCTGGCTCAACCGCCAGTCGTCGTTCATGTCAGGAGACAGCGCAATGGCCTGCTCGAAGTAAGGCAGGGCGAGTTCGGGGCTGTAGCTACAGGTGAAGCCGCAGGCGGCCAGCGCCCAGGCGAGCAGTCCCGGCTCGTCGAGATCCCGGGCGATGGAGACCGCTTCCTCTGCTTGCTGAGCCTGCCCGTAGTTTCCGATCAATGCGTCGAAGATCGCTTTGTCGGCGAGTGTCCGGGCACGCGCGCCAGGCGACATGGTGGCCCCGACGGCGAGCATCGCGTTGAACCATGCCAGGCCTTCCAAGGTCCGACTATGGATCCACAGCGGGAGCAGCGATGACGCGAGACGCGCGGCAAGCTCCAGGTCGCCGTGGTCGCGGCTCCAGGTGAAGGCGGCCCGGAGGTTGTCGATCTCGAGTTCCGCCTGAGCGATGTGCCAGCCATATCCGGCGGTCACCTCGGAGCCGAACAGGGTGGTGTAGTGATCACGGTGGCGCGCCCGGATAGCTTCGGATTCGCCGGCCTTCTCGAGCTTCTCCAGGGCGTACTGCTGCACGGTCTGCAACATCCGGAAGCGCGTCGAATCGCCGGTACTGTCAGCTATCACCAGCGATTTGTCGACCAGCTGGGTGAGTTTGTCGATGATCAGCCCGCGCGGCAGGTCCGTGCCGCCGGCGACGGCGTGGGCGGCGTCGAGGTCGAAACCGCCCCTAAATGGCGCCAAACGGCGAAACACCACGCGCTCGGGCTCGCTCAACAAGTCATGCGACCAGTCTTCTGAAGCTCGCAGGGTCTGCTGGCGCGGAACCACCGTGCGCGCACCACCGGTCAACAGATGGAAGCGCTCGTCGAGCCCGTCGGCGATCTCGGCCAGTGACAACGCCCGAACCCGTGTTGCGGCGAGCTCGATGGCCAACGGAACCCCGTCCAGGCGACGACAGATTTCGGTCACCAAAGCGGTGTCGCCATCGGTGCCGGTGAAACTCGGCCGGACCAGCCGAGCGCGCTGCCGGAACAACTCGACAGCCTCGTCGACGAGCGAGAGCGACGGGGTTTTCCAGGTCACTTCGCCGGCTACCCCGATGGGTGCGCGACTCGTCGCCACGATGGTCAGCTCTGTGCCGGCGGCCAACAGCGTGGCGGTCAGTTGCGCGCAGGCGGCCAGCAGATGCTCACAATTGTCGAGCACCAACAGCAATTGCCGGTCTGCGAGGTAGCGCACCAGGGTGTCGACCGGCGAGTGGTCCGGTCGATCAGGCAGGCCCAACCTGTGGGTCACGCGTTCCGGCAGCAGATCCGGATCGGTGATCGGCGCCAGGTCCACGCACCATGCCCCATCGCGGAACCGGTCGACAAACTCCTCGGCCAGTTGCAGCGCGAGCCGTGTCTTGCCGACTCCGCCGGAGCCGGTCAGCGTCACAAGACGGTTGCTATCAACCAGCCTACGAAGCTCGAGCATCTCCGCATCGCGTCCGACGAAACTCGTCAGCGGCGTCGGAAAGTAGTTCTCGTGTAACGCACTTCCGGTGCGAAGCGGCGGAAACTCGGTAGCAAGCCCGCGGTGGCAGAGCTGGGCTACTCGCTCCGGATACGGTATGCCCCGCAGCCGAAATGCGCCCAGATCGACCAGCCAAGCCTCTGGTGGGAGTCGGTCAGCCAGCAACGGCTCGGCGGTCTCCGACAGCAACATCTGACCGCTATGGGCCAGATCGCACAGTCGTGCGGCGCGATTCACCAGCGAATGCGGGTGCGTCCAGGGCTCGGCCGCCGAGATCTTGTCGGCGTGCACGGCGATCCGCGGACGGATCGGTGCCGAGGGGGCGTGCTGCAAGGCGATGGCACAAGCCGCCGCATCAGTGGCGTCGGCGAACCCGACGGCGAACTTGTCGTTGTGGTCCCGTTCCAGCAGGCGTTCACCACGGTGGGCGGCAACGATGTCGGAGAGCGTGGCTTCGAGCCAGGAGAGACCGGTGGTCAACGACTCCGTGGGGGGTTGCCATTGCGGTCGGGCGTCTCCCGGACTGACCACGAGTACCGTCCGCGCGGGGGAAGGCGACGAAACCGCCGCGTTCGGGTTCGACATCATCTACCGTTTCTCAGCGGCAAGGCTGCTCACCCAGGTGGGCAGGCGTCCATTCCCCCGGATGGACCCGCCTCGCAGCCTTGTCGTCGTAGCTTTGTTTCCACCTCTACGCACTTTTACCGTTATCTCGGCGACACGATACCAGCGCTGTTTCGGCAATTCTGCTGATGTGCGGCGGCTGTGCGCTGTCGCACAGTGAAGGTGGCAGAGCTGCGCTTGCCCAGTCCGCCGCCTCGTGGCGGGCTTGTATCGCCGATCTTCCCCTGATCGCGATCTCCCGATCCAGGGCAGTGCCAGCCAGGGACGACCAGGTTGCGGTTCCCAACGGTCACGGTCGTGACGGTTGGACGAGTCGTTGCCGTATGCGGCATTTCCCATACTGTCTAATTTGCCGTGCCAGCAAACTGCAATTAAAAAGTTCGCGCGTTGCATTCGTGGGATCCTTGCGGCCATTCTGAGGACCCCGTGTGAGACGTGTCTTTTGCTGTGCTCATTCCTGAAGTTAAGCATTGATTTTGACCGAGTGTTTGTAACTTAGGACACGTGACGAAGGTCACACCCAACGCGGCCGATGTCGTCAAAGACGCGCTGAACAGGCGTTTAATCGGATTGACTCGGGTCACAGTGACCCCACCGCTGTGCTTTCAGCCACACAATTGCGGGCCGAGTTGGCGATAATTGAATAAGAGGACATAATTCGACACTGCGTTAATGCTTAGCAAAATCTATGAAAAGGATGCTCCATGAGCCGGCGGATGCCTAGCAAAGTTGTTGGTTCGTCCGATGGGCGCATGGTGCGGCGGCGTGTGGTGGGTGCGTCGAGTGCGGTGGCGGCGTTTTTGGCGTTTGGGGTTGGTCCGGCGCCGTCGGCGTCTGCGGATTTTGAGGATTTGTTCGATCCGGTGTTCTGGTCGGGACTGTCGGATTCGGGTGCGGCTGCGGGGGTGTGGTCGGGCTGGTTGGCCGATCCGGGTGCCGCCGATGCGGGGTTCATCTATGACGTGTTTGAGCAGTTCGATCTGGCGGTGGCGACCTTCTACCACGAGCAGCTCTACCTGCCGCTGTACAACCTGACGCAGGACTTCATTGCTGGTAATGAGCAGTTTTTGGATCTGATCAACCAGCCGTGGGTGGACTTGTTCGGGCGGGAGTTGATCGGCAACGGGGTCGATGGGTTCACCGGGTCCAACGAGAGCGTGTTCGGTTCGCTGGGGTGGTTCGGCAATCTCGGTGATGGCGGGTTTTTGTTCGGTGATGGTGGTGCCGGGGCTGAAGGGGTGGCCGGTATTGCTGGTGGTGCTGGTGGTGTGGGTGGCGCTGCGGGCATGTTCGGCAATGGTGGTGTCGGCGGTAGCGGTGTTGAGGGTGGCGATGGTGGCGCCGGTGGTGTGGGCGGCTGGCTGTTCGGTGACGGTGGTGCCGGCGGCGCGGGTGGCGCCTCGATCGATGCGCTGGTGGCCGGTGGTAACGGCGGTGCCGGCGGTGATGTGATGAGCCTGCTCGGTTTCGGTGGCGCTGGTGGTGCCGGGGGCGCGGGTGCGGTCGGTGCGGCCGGTGCGGCTGGTCTTGACGGGGTGCTGGGGGCGCTCAACGGCACGGCCGGCGCCGACGGGCTCRTCGGTGGCTTGGGTGGCAATGGTGGCGCTGGTGGTGCGGCCGGATTCGTGCTCGGCCTCGGTGGTTTGGGTGGCGCCGGTGGCGTCGGCGGCACCGGCGGTGTCGGCGGTGCTGGTGGCGCAGGCGCGGTGAGCCTGGATGACCTGGGCGGCAATGGTGGCGCCGGGGGTCTCGGTGGCGATGGCGGCGGCGGCGGTCGTGGTGGCGTCGGTGGTGTGGGTGGACACTTCGGTGCAGCCGGTGACGGCGGTGTTGGGGGCAATGCCGGTCTGGCCGGTGATGGTGGCGCCGGTGGTCTCGGTGGTGATGGCGCCCTCGGTGGCGGTGATGGTGGCGATGGTGGCGCCGGCGGCCAGATCGGCACGCTCGTCGGTGCTGGCGGGGCTGCGGGTGAGAAGTTCATGTCTTGGATGTGGGGCAACGCCGGGCGCCCCGGTGCCGACGGTCAGTTGCCGGTCGGGATCAGCGGAAATGGTGGTGTCGGCGGTGGCGGCGGCAACGGCACCGGCCTGTTGGCCACTGGCGASGGTGCCTCCGGCGGCAATGGTGGCCTCGGCGGCGATGGTGGCGCGCACGGCAACGGCGCCTCCGGTGGTGTCGGCGGCAACGGTAGTGCGGGTGCGGTCGGTGCCGATGCCACCCTGGCTGGTGGTGCCGGGGTCTCCGGCGGCAATGGTGGCCATGGTGGTGCCGGTGGTGCCGGTGGCTCGGGCGGTTCGGTTATCGGCAACGCCGGCAGTGGTGGCGCAGGTGGTAAGGGCGCAGCCGGGGGTACTGGTGGTTCCGGTGCCGACGGTGCCGCGGGGACGTTCGCTGATGGTGGCGACGGCAACGGTGGGGCCGGCGGTAACGCCGGCTCTGGTGGTGCGGGCGGCAATGGGGGCGCCGGCGGTGTGGCAGGCAGTGCCACCAACGGTGCTGCCGGCATCACCGGTTCCGGTGGTGCCGCCGGGGAGGGCGGCAATGCCGGAATCGCAGGCGCTGGTGGTGCGGGCGCGGCTGGTACCGCGGAGCGCCCCGACGCCGGCAATGGTGGTGCCGGTGGTGCCGGGGGCGACTTCGGTGCCGGCGGGACCGGTGGCAGCGACGGCGATGGCACCGGTCAGGGCGCGGACGGGTTGGATGGGGCGGCCACCGTCGGGGGCAACGGGGGTCTCGGCGGTGATGGCTTCTTGGGCACCAATGGTGTCGCGGGCAGCATTGATGGCACCGGCGGTGGCCACGGCGGCAACGGTGGYGAYGGTGGTGCCGGCGGGTTGGCTGCKGACGGTTCCCACGCGGCGCAGGGTGTCGGTGGCGCYGGTGGCGATGGTGGTGCCGGCGGCAACGGCTTCAACGGCTTCCACGGTGACGAGCCGGGCGCKSATGGCACYCATGCCGGTGATGGSGGCGCMGGTGGCAACGGCGGCCAGGGCGGCCAGGGCTCCACSGTCGGTGCCCACGGYRTSGGTGGGCTCGGCGGTAACGGCGGCAACGGKGGCAATGGTGCCGACGGGGCGAACGGTGCCGGCGGGGACAGYGAGCAGGCAGCCGGCTATGCCGGCCAGGACGGCGGCAACGGCGGCAACGCCGGTAAGGGYGGCGCCGGCGGGGCCAGCGGTGGCGGCAYCTCCKCGGCCAGCGGTAGCGATGGKGTCGCCGGTATCGGTGGCAACGGTGGTGYCGGTGGCACCGGCCTCGACGGAGTCAACGGCACCGCGGAAAACCCTGATGGCACGGCCGGTGCTGCGGGTGGCGCGGGCGGTAACGGCGGCCAGGGCGGTCTCGAAGCTGACGGCACCACGCAGGCGACCACCGGCAATGGTGGTGCCGGCGGTCTGGGTGGTCGTGGCGGCAACGGTTTCAACGGCGCCAACGGTGATGCGCCCGGTGCCGATGGCACCCGTGGCGGCAACGGTGGCGCCGGCGGCGCCGGCGGTGTCGGTGGTACCGGCACCGTTGAGGGCGCTCACGGTGTCGGTGGTGTCGGCGGTAACGCCGGCAACGGCGGCAACGGGGCGCACGGTGGCAACGGCCTCAACGGCGACATCAACAACCCCAACGGCACCGCCGGCCAAGACGGTGGCGCCGGCGGCAACGCCGGCAAGGGCGGTCTCGGTGGCGACAGCGGTAACGGCACCACCGCCGCCAACGGCAGCGACGGTGTCGCCGGGCAAGGCGGTAATGGTGGTGCCGGCGGCACCGGCCTCGATGGTGTCAACGGCACCGACGCAAACCCCGACGGCACCGCGGGTGGCAATGGTGGTGCCGGCGGCAACGGCGGCGCGGGTGGCCTGACCGCGGACGGGGTGACCCGGGCTGCGGACGGTGATGGCGGCAATGGTGGTGTCGGTGGGGCCGGTGGTCACGGCGCTCAGGGTGTCCACGGCACTAGTGGTGGTGCTGGTTCCCGTGGTGGTGACGGGTCTGCGGGTGCGGTTGATGGTGGTGCCGGTGAGCGTGGTGGGGACGGCACTGCGGGCAGTCGTGGT
>NZ_UWOA01000055.1:0-31395 GCF_900604305.1 Mycobacterium sp. P7213 | reverse complement strand
GCCAAACCGGCCAGCTGGCCGGCGAGGCTGGGCCCGTTCTCCACCACCTCGTCCAGCATCGCGGGATCCCGGTGGTGGGCGGGGTTCGACGCGCTCCGACGGGCCCAGCCCGCCAGCGGGGTCACGTCGGCGGGGAGCAGATCTCGCTGTTTTAACGCGTCGCCGCGACGCGAAATGTCTCATTTTGGGACATCGGCAGGTGAACAGCTTCCCCCATGCTGTTAACCGTGACGAAACATTCGCGGCGCCCGGCAGGACAGCGATGACCACCGCTGTGCGTACAGACCGGCTCCCCGCCGACGTGACCCCGCTGGCGGGCTGGGCCCGTCGGAGCGCGTCGAACCCCGCCCACCACCGGGATCCCGCGATGCTGGACGAGGTGGTGGAGAACGGGCCCAGCCTCGCCGGCCAGCTGGCCGGTTTGGCCGCGCGTCTCAGTATTCGGCCCATCCTGGCGATCGGCGCTCAACTGCCGAAGGCGCCCTGGCCATGGGGCCTGTTGGACCACGCTGCCCGGGTCGTCCCCTCCGCCCCGGGCAGCGTTCGCCGCACGGTTCGGTTGGCACGCTGCACGGCGCGGCTGGTCCGCGCCGCCGGTGTGCGGCCCGCCGACGGCACCGGCCGCGTTGTGCTCTACCTGCACGGCGGCGCGTTCTTGACGTGCGGAGTCAACACCCACGATCGGATGGTCACCACGCTGTCGAAGTATGCCGACAGCCCGGCGCTGGTGGTCAGTTACCGGATGATCCCCAAGCACTCCGTCGGCGCGGCGATCGACGACTGCTACGACGGTTACCAGTGGCTGCGCAGTCAGGGATACGCACCGGACCAGATAGTGGTGGCCGGTGACTCCGCGGGAGGCTACCTGGCGCTGGCGCTGGCGGTACGGCTGCTCGATGAGGCAGAACAGCCCGCCGCCGTCGTCTGCATGTCGCCGTTGACCCAGATCGCCAAGGCGTCCAGGCGCGAGCACCCCAACAGTGCCACCGATGCGATGTTCCCCGCCAAGGCCTTCGATGCGCTCGTCGACCTGATCACCCACGCCGCCAGGCGCCGGGGCGCCGACGGCACGCGCGAGGAGATCTTCGAACCGCTCGACCACATCGAGTCCGGGCTGTGCCCCACCCTGATCCACGTGTCCGGGTCCGAGGCCATGCTGCACGACGCCACGCTGGTGGCGAACAGGCTGGCCGGCGTCGGTGTTCCGGTCCAGCTGCGGGTGTGGCCCGGTCAGATGCACGTGTTCCAGATCGCGCCGATAGTGCCGGAGGCCAACCGTTCGCTGCGGCAGATCGGTGCCTACATCCGTGCGGTGACCGATTGGGCGGCGGTTCCGGAGGGAATCGACGACTACGTGGTGATCCCGTAGGTCTTCAGCTTCCGGTACAGGCTTGACCGCGACATTCCCAGCTGCGCTGCGGCGGCCACCCGGCTGCCGTTGGCCTGTCGCAGGGCGGTGACGATCGCGTCGCGCTCGATGACTTCGAGCTGAGTCAGGGCGCGGCGGGACACGCTCTGGCAGTAGCCGGGCAGATCGGTGTCGGTGAGCTCGCCGACCTGACGTTTGCGCAGCGCATGTTCGAGGGCATCGCGCAGTTCAGCGATGTTTCCCGGCCACGAATAGCGGCCGATGAGCCGGTGCGCTGCCGGGCCGAGCCGCACCCTGCGCTCGCCTGCGATCCCGCGCAGCAGCGCGGCGGCGATGCCCGGCAGGTCGTCGGTACGGTAGCGCAGCGGTGGCACCGTGATCGCTGCGTCGAAATGCCCCAGGAGCGCACCGAGCGCCGGCGCCGACCCGTCCGGGTCGTGGGACACGGTGGCGACCCTCCAGCTGGGTGCATCGACCGATTCGACCACCGCGAAATACCTGTCCAGCGCGCCGATGTCCTCCGCGTCGGCCTGGTCGACGTTGCGGGCGATGTACAACGTGGGCTGGCCCGAATCGTTGGGTAGCGGACCGTCCTTGCCGTCGTTGGCGTGCCGTCCGGCGTCTACCGTCACGATGCGACCACCGGGATGGACCGACTGGAAAAGCTGCGTCGCCAGGGTGAATTTGCCCACCCCGGCCTCACCGACCAGCAGGACAGGCATCAGGTTCTCCAGTGCGTCGCGCAGTTCGCCGCAGGCCCGCACCCAAGCCGGCGAGCGGCCGCTGGCCAGGGACTGCGGCGACCCGAAGAGCGTGGGCACCTCAACCGGCAGCACGGCGGGCACGGGGGACTGCCCGGCGGCCCCGGCACGACCAGACCTCACCGGTTCGGCGATCATCAGCGTCCCGGCGACCTGCGCGCCGGCGAAGACACGGGTCCCGCGAATCCGCACGACGCGTTGGCTGCCCGGCAGGACGACGGTGTCGCTGGCGCGTTCTCTGCCGGCCAGCAGGAACGTCGCGTGGTCGCGGAGCACCTGCTGTTCCGCGGCGTCGAACATCTGCTGGGCGGCGGGGCTGGCGATCAGCAGCGCGGTGCCGAAGGCGAACACGGCCGCGCGGTTCGACCGGGCGGTGACGCGGAGGTAGGCGTCGAAGACGGCCTGTTGTGTCTGGCTGCGGTCGAGCAGCAGGTTGCGGCTGATCTCCTTTGCGGCGTTCTTGACCAGAACGTGCATGACGGGGTTCCACGCCTGGGTCAGGGTGGCGATTGCCACGACGCCTTCGACGCGGCCGGTGACCGGGTCGAGGATCGGAGCGCCGCCGGCGGCGAAGTTCTCCAGGCTCTCGCTGTAGTGCTCCGGGCCGACGATGCTGGCGGCCTGGCCTGACTCGAAGACGGTGCCGGCCCCGTTGGTGCCCACGGCCGCCTCCGAGAAGTCGAATCCGGGCGCGTACTGGACCCGGTCGAACAGCCGGGTGCCCGTCGAGGAGGAGTCGATCCGTTGGACGACGCGCACTTTGCGGTCGGTCAGGCCGATGGCCAGCGGCAGGTGCGCGGCGGAGGTGTCGTCGCCCAACTGCTCCAGCACGGGGCGCGCGGCGCGCGCCAACAGCGAATCGGTGTCGACCGCATCGGTGAACGTGCTGATCGGGCGAATGACATCCACGCCAGCATCCCGGCTGCGCTCCCACGAAGCGACAACCAGGTCGGAGACTCCCGCGACGCTTGGCCTGCCGAACTCCAGGAATGCCATCCGGTCGGCGGCAGCCCTCAGCAGCGGGTTGTCATCCCCGGACATCGCGTCACTCGCGTCATGCCTGCCCCCCGTTGGTCGCGTCAGCCTAGCCGGGCCGCCCGGTTCACCGCGGAGACCACCGCGCGCAGCGACGCGGTGGTGATCGACGACGCGATCCCGACGCCCCACACGGTGTGGTCACCGGCTGTGCCTTCGGCGTGCCGACCCGCTTCGCCCGACTCCGTCGCGCTCGCGATCGTCACGCGCGCCTCCACGTATGCCGCGGCCTGGGCCTCCTCACCGGCACTCATCGCATGCTCGGAGTAGTCGAGCACGTGGACCTGTACACCGATCTGGCTCAGCGCGTCGACGAACGCGGCCAGCGGGCCGTTGCCGGCCCCGGTGATCTCCGTTTCCACCCCGTCGACCAGGACGGTGGCCTCGATACGGTCGGTGCCGTCGTCGGTCTCGGCCGCCAGCAGCTTCTGGTGCATCCGCTCCAGCGGCCGGATCGGGTTGAGGTACTCCTCGGCGAAGGCGTCCCACATCTCCTTCGGCGTGACCTCGCCGCCTTCGCCGTCGGTGAGTTGCTGGATGACCTTGGAGAACTCGATCTGCAGTCGGCGCGGCAGCACCAGGCCGTGGTCGGTCTTCATCACATACGCCACGCCGCCCTTGCCGGACTGCGAGTTGACCCGGATCACCGCTTCGTAGGTGCGGCCCACGTCGCGGGGGTCGATCGGCAGGTAGGGCACCTGCCAGAGCATGTCGTCGACGTCGGAGTCGGCGGCGTCGGCGTCGATCTTCATCTGGTCCAGGCCCTTGTTGATGGCGTCCTGGTGGCTGCCGGAGAACGCGGTGTAGACCAGGTCACCGCCGTAAGGGTGACGTTCGGGGACGTTGAGCTGGTTGCAGTACTCGGCGGTGCGCCGGATCTCGTCGATGTTGGAGAAGTCGATCTGGGGATCCACGCCGCGCGAGAACAGGTTCAGGCCCAGCGTCACCAGGCAGACGTTGCCGGTGCGTTCGCCGTTGCCGAACAGGCAGCCCTCGATCCGGTCGGCCCCGGCCGCATAGCCCAGTTCCGCGGCGGCCACGGCAGTGCCGCGATCGTTGTGCGGGTGCAGGCTCAGGATCACCGAGTCGCGGCGCTTCAGGTTGCGGCTCATCCACTCGATCGAGTCGGCGTAGACGTTCGGGGTGGCCATCTCCACGGTGGCCGGCAGGTTGAAGATGATCGGGTTATCCGGCGTCGGCTGGATCACGTCGCCGACGGCGTCACAGACCGCCTTGGCGTACTCCAGTTCGGTTCCGGTGTAGGACTCCGGCGAGTACTCGTAGCGCCACCGGGTGTCCGGGTACTTGGCCTGCTCCTCCAGACACTTGCGCGCCCCGGCCACCGCGATGGCCTGCACCGCCGCCTGGTCGGCCCGGAAAACCACCCGTCGCTGCAGCACCGACGTCGAGTTGTAGAAGTGCACGATCACATTCTTGGCGCCCGCGCAGGCCTCAAAGGTGCGCTCGATCAGCTCGTCACGGCATTGGGTCAGCACCTGCAGCGTGACGTCGTCGGGCACCGCGCCCTCGGTGATGATCTCGCGGACGAAGTCGAAGTCGGTCTGGCTGGCCGACGGGAAGCCGACCTCGATCTCCTTGTAGCCCATCGCCACCAGCAGGTCGAACATCCGCCGCTTTCGCGCCGGGCTCATCGGGTCGATCAGCGCCTGGTTGCCGTCGCGCAGGTCCACCGCACACCACAGCGGGGCGCGTTCGATGACGCGGTCCGGCCAGGTGCGGTCGGGCAGGACGATGTTCTCGACCTCGTCGGCGAAGCTGCGGTACCGGTTGACCGGCATTGCCGAGCCGCGCTGGGGGTTCCAGGCGGGCTGGCCGGCGCCTCGTGGCCCGGCGGGTGTGGTGATGGCACGGGTGGACGTGAAGGCGTCAGTGCTAGAAGGCTGGGAATAGGTGGTCACGATTTTCGCTCCGGCTTGTCAGGGACTTGTCCAGTGGACTCAAGAACCGGCGCATCGGCGAAACCCGCGACGGGGAGCCGGTCCTGGTCAGACCCCGTCGCGGCGTCCGAGCAGGAGCGCGCGTTGCACGTGGAGAAGTTTACACGCCGATCCCGTGGCCGCAGTGCGATGTCCTGGCACGTTGTCGCCCTGGAGGCCGAGTGAACCGGTGAAGTCCTTCCCCTATCCTTGTTGAGGTTCTTGTAGAGGCCCGATCAGTCAGATCGGCGGAAAGGACGACCGTGGCGCTCGTCGTGCAGAAATACGGCGGATCGTCGGTGGCCGACGCCGACCGGGTCCGCCGGGTCGCCGAGCGCATCGTCGAGACCAAAAGAGCTGGTAACGAGGTCGTGGTGGTCTGCTCGGCGATGGGCGACACCACCGATGACTTGCTGGACCTCGCGCAGCAGGTGTGTTCTGCGCCGCCGGCTCGCGAACTGGACATGTTGCTGACCGCCGGAGAGCGGATCTCCAACGCCCTGGTCGCGATGGCCGTCGAGGAGCTGGGCTGCAACGCCCGCTCGTTCACCGGGTCGCAGGCCGGAGTCATCACCACCGGTGCGCACGGCAAGGCCAAGATCATCGACGTCACCCCGGGCCGGCTGCAGGCCGCGCTCGGCGAGGACCAGGTGGTGCTGGTTGCCGGTTTCCAGGGTGTCAGCCAGGACACCAAGGACGTCACCACCTTGGGCCGCGGCGGCTCGGACACCACCGCGGTCGCGCTGGCCGCGGCGCTCAAGGCCGACGTCTGCGAGATCTACACCGATGTCGACGGCATCTTCAGCGCCGACCCGCGCATCGTGCCCAACGCCAAGCGCCTGGACACCGTCACCTTCGAGGAGATGCTCGAACTGGCCGCATGCGGCGCCAAGGTGCTCATGCTGCGCTGCGTGGAGTATGCCCGCCGCTACCACCTGCCCATCCACGTCCGGTCCTCCTACTCGGACAAACCCGGCACCATCGTTTCTGGATCGATCAAGGACATCCCCATGGAAGACGCCATCCTGACCGGAGTCGCGCACGACCGCAGCGAAGCCAAGGTGACCGTGGTCGGTATCCCCGACCTGCCCGGCTATGCGGCCAAGATCTTCCGTGCCGTCGCCGACGCCGACATCAACATCGACATGGTGTTGCAGAACGTCTCGAAGATCGAGGACGGCAAGACCGACATCACCTTCACCTGCCCGCGCGACAACGGGCCGGCCGCGGTGGCCAAGCTGGAGTCGCTCAAGAGCGAGATCGGCTTCACCGAGGTGCTCTACGACGCCAAGGTGGGCAAGGTGTCGCTGATCGGTGCCGGGATGCGCAGCCACCCGGGGGTGACGGCCACCTTCTGCGAGACGCTGGCCGACAACGGGGTCAACATCGATCTGATCTCCACCTCCGAGATTCGGATCTCGGTGCTGTGCGCCGAAGATGATCTGGACAAGGCCGTTGTTTCGCTGCACGAGGCGTTCGGCCTCGGCACGGACGAGGCGGCCACGGTCTACGGCGGGACGGGGCGCTAAATGGTTTCCATCGGTGTGGTCGGTGCGACCGGCCAGGTCGGCCAGGTGATGCGTACCTTGCTGGAGGAGCGCAACTTCCCGGCCGAGCAGGTGCGGTTCTTCGCCTCGGCCCGTTCGGCCGGACGCAAGCTGGGATTCCGCGGCGCCGAGATCGAGGTCGAGGACGCCGAGACCGCGGACCCGTCCGGGCTGGACATCGCGGTGTTCTCCGCCGGGGCGACGATGTCGCGGGTGCAGGCGCCGCGGTTCGCCGCCGCCGGGGTCACGGTGATCGACAACTCGTCGGCGTGGCGCAAGGATCCCGATGTCCCGCTGGTGGTCTCGGAGGTGAACTTCGATCGCGATGTGCGCGGGAAGCAGTTGGCCAAGGGGATCATCGCCAACCCGAACTGCACCACGATGGCGGCGATGCCGGTGCTCAAGCCGCTGCACGACGAGGCCGGCCTGACCCGGCTGATCGTCTCGACCTACCAGGCGGTTTCGGGCAGCGGGCTGGCCGGCGTGCAGGAGCTGGCGACGCAGGTCCGTGCGGTCATCGACGGCGCCGAGCAATTGGTGAACGACGGCGGCGCGGTCGATTTCCCGGCGCCGAACAAGTACGTCGCACCCATCGCGTTCAACGTGGTCGCGCTGGCGGGCTCGCTGGTCGACGACGGCTCGGGCGAGACCGACGAAGACCAGAAGCTGCGCTATGAGAGTCGCAAGATCCTCGGCGTGCCAGACCTTTTGGTGAGCGGCACGTGTGTTCGCGTGCCGGTGTTCACCGGGCACTCGCTGTCGATCAACGCGGAGTTCGCTCGCCCGCTGTCTCCGCAGCGGGCCGCCGAGATCCTGGCTGAGGCCCCGGGTGTGACGGTGACCGACGTGCCGACCCCGCTGGCTGCCGCCGGCGCCGACGACTCGCTGGTGGGCCGGATCCGGGTTGACCCGGGCGCTCCCGACGGGCGCGGACTGGCGCTGTTCGTCTCCGGGGACAACCTGCGTAAAGGCGCGGCGCTCAACACGATTCAGATCGCCGAGCTGCTGGCTGGGTCTTCCGGGGCCTGACCCGAAAGCCCCGGGCGTCGAACGTGCGCTCAGCGCGAGATTTCCGAAGAACTCTCGGACGGAGTGCGCGCTCGGCGGGGTCGGCGCTGATGACAATGCTGGTGGCTCTGCCTGCTGTGGCGCACGCCGAGCCGCCCGCGCCCATCCCGCGTCCGGTGCTGTGGCCGCTGGCCGAAGGTCAAGTGGTGCGGATCGGCCCCAGCGCCGGAACCGGAACGCCCACCGGCGATTACGGTATCGGCGCCACCGACCTGTGTGAGTTCATGGAGTTCCCCAGCGCGGTGCTGCAGATCTGCGGGGACAGCTTCGCCGGCCAGGGTGTCGGGTATGGCGGCTGGTATTCGCCGATCGCACTGCGGCTGGACCCCGATTCGGTCGACGACTCCGACGGGGTGCGCTACACCGGGGTGCTCGGGGTGGACAGGCCGTTGCTGGCCGATCCGGGGCCGGCGGGCAGTACGCAGCTGCCGGCCGGAATCGTCTCGATCAACCGGACCAACTATCTGATGGTGACCACCGCCAAGATGCTGGTTCCGCAGAGCTCACGGCTGGTGAAAGCCGATCCGGCGCAACCGGGTTGGCAGACGGTGCCGGGATCGGCGCGGCCCGCCTCCTATCAGGATTACGGCCAGTCCCAGATCAGTGGTTACTACGACCCGGTTCCGGCTCCGGACTCACCCACCGGCTGGGTGTACCTGGTGGCCAACAACTTTGACCGCAGCGCATCGGTGACGCTGTACCGGGTCGCACCGGCCGAGTTCACCGACCGCTCGGCCTGGCAGGGCTGGTCGGCCGACAAAGGCTGGGGGCACAAGCCCACGCCATTGTGGAACGACCAGATCGGCGAGCTGAGCCTGCGCCAGATCGACGGCAGGCCGGTGCTGTCCTACTTCAACGGCACCACCGGCAACATGGAGGTGCGCGTGGCCTACGAACCGACCGGGTTGGGCACCGCCCCGGTGACCACGGTGGTGCAGCACGCCGAGTGGCCGGATCCGCCGGTGCCCGTGGAGACCTTGCCGTCCCCGTTCGACAACCGGCTGGCCCAGCCCTACGGCGGCTACATCTCACCCGGATCGACCCTCGATGAGCTGCGGATATTCGTCAGCCAGTGGAACACCCAGCCGCGTGACCGTGCGCCCTACCGGGTGATCCAGTTCGCGGTGAACCCGTTCAAGCCCTGGTCGGTCAGCTGAACAGGTTCCATAGGCCGGACCAGAAGTCCGCGCCGTCGTCACCGAGGAGGTTGGCGTCGGCAGACCAGGGGCCGCCATCCGGGGCGTAGTCCTGGACGTAGTCGCCGATGGCGCTCGCTTCGTTGTTGCTGCTGCCGTCCCAGCCGGCGTAGGCGATGGCGTGCAAGCCTTCGGCGGTGGCGGTGTTGTAGTGGCTGTCGTAGACGCCTGGCACCACCGAGGCGCCCGCACTGGCGACAGCGTAATCGCCGGTCGCGGTGGCCACGTTGCCGTTGCCCCACGCCGCTGAAGCGCTGGCGTGATCGCCGATCGCGGAGGCGTAGTTGAACGATCCGGTGTCCCCGACCACGGCGAGGCTGTGGTCGCCCTGGGCGGACGCGTAGTTGAACAAGCCGCTCATGGCGTTGGCGTCCGAGTAGTCGCCGTAGGCGATCGCGAAGTTGCCGAAGCTTGACGACGCGGACGCGGTCCCCAGCGTGAGCAGATCGAATCCGCTGATCGAGATGGCGATGCTACCGAAGCCGTCGGGCAGGGTGGGCAGCGATACCGCCGCCGCGGTGCCGATCGTGGCGGCCGCGTCACCAACGTCCGCTGCGGCGAAGGCGGCGGCGACGCCCAGCGCACCGGCGCCGCCGTCCGCCGAGGTTGTCCCGGCCAAAGCGACGCCCGGCGTCGTCGCCAGGGCGGCCCCGATACCCAACCCGGCAGCCAATACGCTCAGGCTTCCCATACGTTTCAGATTTCCCATTGTCGTGCCTTCCCCTCCTGGTAACCGCCTTGTTGGCTGGTTCTGAGAGCGATGCTAGGAGCGCGGGGCGGGGCGGGGATACAGGGTTTTCCCTGGACTTTCTGACCCTATTTATAGGGTGGCGTCCGGCTGTTCGGGGGCCGGTGGACCGCCCGGCCGGCGCATGCGCTCATAGCGGATGCATAGCCAAGACCTAGCGGTGCCGGGTGTTGCCCCCGGCAAGATGCCTTACATGAGCGAAACACCCGTCACCACAACCCCTCCGCCGGCACCGCCGGGTGAGCCCAAGCCCTACTGGCTTTACCGGCTCGCGGCCTGGGTCGCGATCGTCGCCGGCATCGTCTTCATCGTCTCGTCGATCTTCTTGGCCGGAGTCTGGGTCAGCCGCGGCGGTCCGGGCGGGCACCACTGCCATGGACATCACGGCCACCACGGCCAACACGCGATGTTTCACAAGGGCCACCACCGCGGCCCGGGACCGATGGGACCCGGCCCGGGCCAGCGAGGACCCGGTGAGCTGCCGCCATCGGTGAGCACCCAGGCCCCGCCGTCCCCACCCGGCCGGTAACCCGTCCCGGCCACGAGCAACCGGCCGCCGCCCCTCCCGAAGGGCGGCGGCCGGCGTCGTTCTGGGGCATGATTGATCGGTATGAGCGAGTCGCCAGTCCCCGCCCAAGCTCCTCCGCCGGCGCCGCCGCCACCGCCGAACCGGCTCTACCAAGCCGCGGCCTGGGTGGTGATCGTCGCCGGAACCGTCTTCGTCGCCGCCGTCATTTTCGGCACCGGTGTTTACCTCAGCGGCGGCGGTTGGCACGGGCACCACCGCCATGGCCCGTGCATGATGCATCACGGCCCGCCGATGGGTCCCGATTTCGGGCCGGGCGGGCCCGGTTTCGGGCCAGCGGGTCCCGGTGCGGAACCACACTGGCCAGGTCCCCGGTCGGCCGGCCCGGGCAATGGCCCGGGCGGGCCCGGCGGGCCACCAGCGCCGCCGCCACCACCTCCGCCGTCGGCGCCGCCACCGCACCGCTGATCCTTTCCAAAGCTGCCGCGTGCGCGGCGTCCTGCGCGATGTGCCATGTCGGCCGCAGGTGACCGCACACTCGTTGGCGATCTGAGTCAAACACGTTGATTCACAAGCGCTTGAGCACAGGAGGAGACAGACAGATGACCGAGCACCACACCACCACCGACTCCGGAATCCCGGCGCCCAGCGACGGCGAATCGCTGACGATCGGCCCCGATGGCCCCATCCTGTTGCAGGACCACTACCTGATCGAACAGATGGCGATGTTCAACCGGGAGCGCACCCCCGAACGTCAGCCGCACGCCAAAGGTGGTGGGGCGTTCGGTCACTTCGAGGTCACCGCAGACGTCACCGCATACACCAGGGCCGCGGTGTTCGCGCCGGGCGCCAAGACCGAGACGCTGACAAGGTTCTCCACCGTCGCCGGCGAGCGGGGCAGCCCAGACACCTGGCGGGACCCCCGCGGTTTCGCGACGAAGTTCTACACCTCGGAGGGCAACTTCGACCTGGTCGGCAACAACACCCCGGTCTTCTTCATGCGTGACCCGCTGAAGTTCCAGCACTTCATCCGCTCCCAGAAGCGTCGCGCGGCCAGCAACCTGCGCGACCACAACATGCAGTGGGACTTCTGGAGCCTCACCCCGGAGTCGGCTCACCAGGTCACCTGGCTGATGGGGGACCGGGGTATTCCGAAGGACTGGCGCCACATGAACGGCTACTCCAGCCACACCTACAGCTGGATCAACGCCGCCGGAGAGATCTTCTGGGTCAAGTACCACTTCATCAGCGACCAGGGCGTGGATTTCCTCACCCAGGAGGAGGCCGACCGGTTGGCCGGCGTCGATGCCGACTTCCACCAGCGGGATCTGTATGAGGCGATCGAGCGCGGGGAGTATCCGAGTTGGACGCTGAAGATGCAGATCATGCCATTCGAGGAGGCAAAGACCTACCGCTACAACCCGTTTGATCTGACGAAGGTGTGGCCGCACGCCGACTATCCGCTGATCGACGTCGGCAAGCTGACCCTGGATCGCAACGTCAGCGACTACCACAGTGAGATCGAGCAGGCGGCGTTCCAGCCCAACAACATGGTGCCCGGCACCGGCCTGAGCCCGGACAAGATGTTGCTGGCCCGGGGTTTCTCCTACGCCGACGCCCACCGGGCCCGGATCGGGACGAACTACAGCCAATTGCCGGTCAACGCACCGAAATCCGAGGTGCACAGCTACTCCAAGGACGGTGCCATGCGGTTCGTCAATGCGACGGACCCGGTGTACGCACCGAACTCGATGGGCGGACCCAAGGCTGACCCCGCCCGTGCCGCCGAAGTGCGCTGGCACGCCGACGGAGACATGGTGCGCGCTGCCTACACGCTGCGGCCCGACGACGACGACTTCAGTCAGGCTCGGACCCTGGTCCGCGACGTCCTCGACGACGATGCGCGGAAGCGATTGGCCGCCAACATTATTGGGCATGTTTCGGCCGGTGTCACCGAGCCGGTGCTGTCCCGGGTGTTCGAGTACTGGCGCAACGTCGACCCCGATCTGGGCAGCGCGGTGGAGGCCGGGGTGCGGGCCAACCTTGCCTGACGCCCGACGGGCCGCGGCAACCCTGGCGGCGGGGCTGGGGCTGGCCGCAGCAGGTGCAGCGGTCGCTCCGCTCGCCGCCGCCGGGCCGTCGGAACCCGGCGTGGTCTCCTACGCGGTGCTGCCGAAGGGATCGGTCGGCAACATCGTGGGCGCCCCGATGGGCTTCGAGGCCGTCTCCGGCCAGCCTTTCCAGGCCTTCTGGGTCGACGACCCGGCATGCAACAACTGGGCCGACATCGGACTGCCCGAGGTCTACAACGATCCCGACCTGGCGTCGTTCAACAGCGCCGTCAGCCAGACCTCGGCCAACGACCAGAGACACTTCGCCAAGCAGGCGGTGGGCGTGTTCGCCACCAACGATGCTGCGGCCGCGGCGTTTCACCGTGTCGTCGACCGGACCGGCGGCTGTCCGGGCCGCACCACCGCGATGCATCTGGACAACGGAGCCACCCAGGTCTGGGAGTTCAGCGGTGGGCCTGCCACGGCTACGGATGCGGCCTGGACCAAGCAGGAGGCCGGCACCGACCGGCGCTGCTTCAACCAGACCCGGCTGCGGGCCAACGTCTTGTTGCAGGCCAAGGTCTGCCAGTCCGGTAACGCCGGCCCAGCGGTGAACGTGCTGGCAGGGGCGATGCAGAACTCCTTGGGTCAGTGATCACCCGTCCTCTTGTCGCCCCTCTCCGGTAGCGTCGGGAGGATCGACGGGCGGAGGGGTTGATATGGGGTTCGCCGCGGCGACGCAGCTGTCCCGCGGAGATGAAGCCTGCCTGGGCGGCCCCGAACTGGCCGGTGCCTCCGACGCCGCCGACTACATCACGCAGCGGTGCCTCACCGACGCCCCGCACGGCCGGGTGGGTTTGGAGATCGAGGCGCACTGCTTCGACCCCACCGACCCGCACCGCCGGCCCGGCTGGGCCGAGATCGGTGACGTGCTGCGGTCGCTGCCGGCCTTGCCGGGCGGCAGCGTCGTCACGGTCGAGCCCGGCGGCGCTGTGGAGCTCTCCGGCCCGCCGCTGACCGATGCGCTCTCCGCGATCGACGCGATGGCGGCCGACCAGGCGCTGCTGCGGGCGGCTTTCGCGGACGCCGGCCTGGGACTGGTGCAGCTGGGGGCAGACCCGCTGCGGCCCACCGAGCGGGTCAACCCCGGTGAGCGCTACGCGGCGATGGAACAGTTCTTCGCCGCCAGCCACACCGGTTCGGCCGGTGCGGCGATGATGACGTCCACGGCCTCGGTCCAGCTCAACCTGGATGCCGGTACCCGCTCGGGTTGGGCCGACCGGGTCCGGCTGGCCCACGCGCTGGGCCCGACGATGGTCGCGATCGCCGCGAACTCCCCGCTGCTGTCCGGGGAGTTCTCCGGCTGGCGCTCCACCCGGCAGCGGGTGTGGAGCCGGCTGGACTCGGCGCGCTGCGGTCCCGTCCTCGGCCTTGACGGCACCGACCCCGCCACCGATTGGGCGCGGTACGCGCTCAAAGCGCCCGTCATGCTCGTGCATACACCCGAAGCGATTCCGGTCAGCCGCTACGTGCCGTTCGCCGACTGGGCTGACGGAAGGGTGCGGCTCGGCGGTCGCCGCGCCGGCACCAAAGACCTCGACTACCACCTGACCACGTTGTTTCCGCCGGTGCGTCCGCGCGGATGGCTGGAGATCCGCTACCTCGACAGTGTTGACGACAGCCTCTGGCCGGCACTGGTATTCACCCTGGCCACCCTCCTCGATGACCCGGTGGCCGCGGACAGCGCCGCCGACGCCGTCGCCCCCGTAGCCACCGCCTGGGACGTCGCCGCCCGGATCGGCCTGGCCGACCCACGGTTGCACGCCGCCGCCCGACGCTGCGTGGGACTGGTCGCTGACCGGGTCCCCGCGTCCCTGCGTGACGGGATGGATCGCCTGGTCGGCATGGTCGAACGAGGCCGCTGCCCCGCCGACGACGTCACCGACGAAGTGACCCGGTCCGACGCCACGGCGATGGTGACCCGATTGGCGCGCGGACAGTTATGACCACATCCGAAATATTGGCCCGCGATCTGACCCGGGCGCGGCAGCGCACGCTGACGCTCGTCGATTTCGACGACGCCGAGCTGCACCGCCAGTACGACCCGCTGATGAGCCCGCTGGTGTGGGACCTGGCTCATATCGGTCAGCAGGAGGAGCTGTGGCTGTTGCGTGACGGGGACCCGGCGCGGTCCGGCATGCTGCCGGCCGATGTCGAGGGCCTCTACGATGCCTTCATCCATCCGCGGGCCAGCCGGGTCGATCTACCGCTGTTGGCGCCTGAACAGGCCCGGAAGTATTGCGCCACCGTGCGTTCCAAGGTTTTCGACAAGCTGGATTCGCTGCCCGGTGACGTGGCGCAGTCGCCGGACGGGTTCGTATTCGGCTTGGTCCTCAGTCATGAACATCAGCACGACGAGACCATGCTGCAGGCGCTGAACCTCCGCGCCGGTGCACCGCTGCTCGGCGCGGGCGACGGCCTGCCCGCCGGTCGGTCCGACCTGGCGGGAACCTCCGTGCTGGTACCCGGCGGTGAATTCGTGCTCGGCGTCGATGCCACCGACGAGCCGTTCTCGCTCGACAACGAACGCCCCGCCCACCGTGTCGATGTGGCGGCGTTCCGGATCGGCCGGGTGCCGGTGACCAACCGGGAATGGCGGGTGTTCATCGACGACGGCGGCTACCGGCAACCGCAGTGGTGGAGCGAACGCGGTTGGCGCCACTGCGTGCAGGCCGGGTTGACGGCGCCGGAGTTCTGGGGCCCCGATCACCGGTCCCGGGTCCGGTTCGGCCACGCCGAGGACCTTCCCGACGACGAGCCGGTGCAGCACGTCAGTTATTTCGAGGCGCAGGCATACGCGGCATGGGCCGGGGCCCGGCTGCCCACCGAGGTCGAATGGGAGAAGGCCTGCGCGTGGGATCCAGCCGTCGGCGCGCGACGCCGCTACCCCTGGGGTGACACCGAACCGTCGGCCGAGCTGGCCAACCTGGGCGGCGCGGCGCTGCGACCTGCGCCGGTCGGATCCTATCCGGGCGGGGCGTCGGCCTATGGCGCGCAACAACTCCTCGGCGACGTCTGGGAGTGGACCAGTTCGGCCCTGCAGCCGTGGCCGGGCTTTTCTCCGATGATCTACCAACGCTATTCGGAACCGTTCTTCGGCGGCGACTACCGGGTGCTGCGTGGCGGCTCGTGGGCGGTGGCCCGCGAGATCCTGCGGCCGAGTTTTCGTAACTGGGACCACCCCTATCGGCGGCAGATCTTCGCCGGTGTCCGACTGGCCTGGGACGCCTGATGTGTCGACACCTGGGCTGGCTGGGCAAACCGCGGTCATTGGCCGAGCTGATGCTGGAACCGCCGCAGGGTCTGCTCGTGCAGTCCTATGCTCCGCGCCGGCAGCAGCACGGGCTGCTCAACGCCGACGGTTGGGGCGCAGGCTTTTTCGATGCCTCCCAGGGTGGGCCGCCGCGCCGGTGGCGCAGCGCGGCGCCGCTGTGGAGCGACGGGTCTTTCGCCTCGATCGCGCCGGTGCTGGCCAGCCACTGCGTGGTGGCCGCGGTGCGTTCGGCGACCGTCGGGATGCCCATCGAGGCCAGCGCCACCGCGCCGTTCACCGATGGCGGTTGGCTGCTGTCACACAACGGCGTGGTGAACCGTGAGGTCCTGGCCACTACAAGGGGTGCCGAATCGGTCTGTGACAGTGCCGTACTGGCTGCGGTGATCTTCGACCGGGGGGTGGAGTCGTTGGGTGAGGTGATCACCGAGATCGGTGCGGCCGACCCGCACGCACGACTGAACATTTTGGCCGCCAACGGTTCCCGAATGTTGGCGACGACGTGGGGAGATACCTTGTCGATGTTGCACGGTGCCGATGGTGTGGTGCTGGCCAGCGAGCCCTACGACGACGACCCGTGCTGGGTGGATATCCCAGATTGTCACCTGGTCGATGCGCGCGACGGAGAGGTCCGCGTCACCGCCTTGGGCGTGGCCCGATGACGGGGGTCACTGTCGCCAATCACCTGGCCGCCGACGCGGCTCGCACCGCACTGCGGGCGGACGTCCGCCACGGGCTCACTCAGCATCCGAAGTTTTTACCGCCCAAGTGGTTCTACGACGATATCGGCAGTGAGCTGTTCGACCGGATCACCCGGCTGCCCGAGTACTACCCGACCCGCGCCGAGGCGGAGATCCTGCGAGCACGTTCGGCCGAGGTGGCGGCGCTGTCGGGCGCGGACACCCTGGTAGAGCTGGGCAGCGGCACCTCAGAGAAGACCCGGTTGCTGCTGGACGCGCTGCAGGACGCCGGTGCGTTGCGCCGATTCATCCCGTTCGACGTAGACGCCGGGGTACTGGAGACGGCGGGGGAAGCGATCGCCCGTGACTATCCCGGCGTGCGCGTGGATGGCGTCTGCGGCGATTTCGAGCACCATCTGGCCCAGATCCCCGACGGCGGCAGGCGCCTGTTCGTATTTCTGGGATCGACCATCGGCAACCTGACGGCGGGCCCGCGTGCCGACTTCCTGGCCGGCCTCGCCGCAGTCATGCACGACGGCGATGGCCTGCTGCTGGGCACCGATCTGGTCAAAGACACCGACAGGCTGGTGCGTGCCTACGACGATGCGGCCGGGGTGACCGCGGCGTTCAACCGCAATGTGCTCGCGGTGGTGAACCGTGAACTCGACGCCGACTTCGACCTGGACGAGTTTGCCCATGTGGCGCGCTGGAATTCGGCGGATCAGCGCATCGAGATGTGGCTGCGGGCGCGCCGCGCCCAGCATGTCCTGATCGGTGCGCTGGATCTGGCTGTCGATTTCGCGGCCGGTGAGGAGATGCTGACCGAGGTGTCCTGCAAATTCCGACCGGAGCAGGTGGCCGAGGAACTGGCCGCGGCGGGACTGCGGCGCCGACGGTGGTGGACCGACGCGGCAGGCGATTTCGGCCTGTCGCTCGCCATCAAATGAGCCGCGCCGACAACTGGCGCGCCGCGCGCCCACCGGTCGCCGGGCTGCACCTGGACAGTGCGGCCTGCTCACGGCAGAGCTATGCAGCACTGGACGCCGCAGCACAGCATGCCCGCCACGAAGCCGAGGTCGGTGGCTATGTCGCCGCCGAGGCAGCCGTACCGGTACTGGATGCCGGGCGGGCGGCTTTCGGCGCATTGACCGGCATGGCCGATGCCGACGTGGTGTTCACCACGGGCTCGCGAAATGCGTTGGACCTGCTTCTGTCCCGGTGGCCGGACACCCAGCGCACCCTGGCTTGCCTGCCCGGTGAATACGGCCCGAATCTGGCGGTGATGGCGGCGCACGGGTTCAGCTGGCGGACGCTGCCGGTGGACCCCGCCGGCCGCCTGATACTCGACGAGGCGGCGGCTGCACTAGCCGCCGACCCGCCGAGCCTGGTGCACCTGACCCCGGTCGGCAGTCACCGCGGGCTGGTGCAGCCCCTGGCGCAGGCGGCGGACATCTGCCGGTCGGTCGGCGTTCCGCTGGTGGTGGACGCGGCGCAGGCCCTGGGGCAGATCGACTGCGCCGTCGGCGCCGATGCGGTCTATTCGTCGTCACGCAAGTGGATTGCCGGGCCGCGCGGGGTCGGGGCGCTGGCGGTACGGCCGGCGTTGGCCGCACTGTCGGCGCCCGGACCGGAGGCAGGTGACGTCAATGTGGCTGCGCAGTTGGGCTTCTCCGTTGCGTTGGGCGAACATCTGGCGGCCGGGCCGGCAGCGGTTCGCGCTGAGCTGGCCGGGGTAGGCGCCCGGAGCCGACGGGTGCTGGCACAGCTACCCGGCTGGCGGGTGGTCGAACCGATCGACGAGCCGAGCGCCATCACCACCTTGGTGCCGCCGGCCGGCATCGATCCGGTGGCGGTGCGTGCGTGGCTCATCGCCGAGCACAAGATCGTGACCACCGCGGCCGGAGTTGAACGCGCACCGCTGGAGCTGACCTCGCCCGTGCTGCGGATCTCACCGCACCTCGACACCACCGACGCAGACTTGGAGGTACTCGCAGCAGCGTTGGCCGGTGCGCGGCACAGCCGATGAAGGCCGTTCGCGGCGAACGCTAGTGGCCGAACAGGCCTTTGCCGCCGCCGCCGAATAGGCCCTTGCCTCCGCCGCCGAAGAGTCCACCGCCTCCGCCGCCGAAGATCCCACCGCCGGGCTTTCCGCCTCCGAAGATTCCGCCGGGCTTTCCGCCGCCGAAGATTCCGCCGGGGTTGCCTCCGCCGCCGAAGATGCCACCGGGCTTTCCGCCGCCGCCGAACATGCCCCCACCCAGGTTGGGCATGGACGGTGCGCTCGGTGCGGGCAGTGAGGGCAGCGAGGGTGCCTTGGGTGCCGGTAGCGATGGCAGCGAGGGAGCTTGCGGTGCGGGGAACGACGGTAGCGAGGGAGCTTGCGGTGCGGGGAACGACGGCAGTGCGGGAGCTTGCGGTGCGGGGAACGACGGTAGCGAGGGAGCTTGCGGTGCGGGGAACGACGGCAGTGCGGGCGCCTGGGGTGCGGGCAGCGACGGCAGCGCCGGGGCCTGGGGGACCGGAAGCCCGGCCGGGGGGCCTGAATTCGGCAGCTGGATCGGCAGATTCGGTAGTTGGATTCCCGGGTTGGGGCTGACGGCCGGTGCGTCGGGAACCTTGATCGGCAGTTCAGGCAGCTGAATGCCGGGGTTGGGGTTGACGACGGGAAGGTCCGGGACCTGAACCGGCGGATCCGGCAGTGTCACCACCGGTGGGTTCGGCTTGATCACCGGGATCTCGGGTTTGACGACCGGGGGATCAGGCTTGATCACCGGATTCTCGGGTTTGACGACCGGCGGGTTCGGCTTGATCACCGGCGGGATCGGTTTGATCACCGGAGGATTGGGCTTCACCACCGGGGGATCGGGGAGTTCGACCGGAGGATTGGGCTTCACGACCGGGGGAGTGGGGAGCACGATCGGCGGGTTCGGCTTCACGACCGGGGGAGTGGGGAGCACGATCGGCGGCATCGGATTGACCACCGGGGGTTCGGGTTTGACCTCGGGCGGTTGGGGCTTGACCACCGGCGGGGTAGGAGCCGCCGGTTTCTTCGCGGGCAATCCCCACAGGAGTGACAGGTCGGCCAGCCCAGCCAGGACGGGCCGGTGGGGGGCCGGCCGCGGAAGCGGCGCCAACATGAAGGGCGCCGGCGCCGCCGGAGGAAGCGGGGGCAGCGGCGGACCGAAGACCGGGGCGGGCACAAAAATCGGCCCGCTGGCTGCCCCGGCCGCCACCGGCAGCGGCGCCGGCAGACCGGGCGCGGGGGCATCCAGCGGCACCGCCGCCGGCAGATCGGGCGGCGATGGAAGGTGCAACGGCGGCAGCGGTATCGAGTCCGCGGGCGCCTGTCCCAGCACCGGAGGTTGCCCCCCGAACGGCTCGGCGGCGGGCACCTGAAGGTTCGGAGCCCGATGCGGAATGGTCAGCGCCCGCCCCAGATCCGGCCGCAGCGCGACCAGGTTGGGAGTGATGTCCAGCGTCATGGCCACCATCAGCGCCGACGCCGCAGCGAACGCGGCTGACGCCAGCGCCGCGCCGGCCACCAGCAGCGGGCGCCGGGCCGGCTGACCCGCCGGGACGAAGATTTCGGTGGCCGCTTCGGCCTCGTCGTCGGGCACTGCGCTGTAGGCCAGATCGTCGGCGTCAAAGCCGGGGATGTCGTAGTAGCAGGGCCCGGCAGCGTCAAAGCTGGGTTCTTGCGTGTAGGCCAGCGGAGCCGAGTCCGCCTCGACACCGACCAGGCGGGCAGAAGCCAGTGCCGCACCGCGGGCCAGGGCGGCACGCGGCTCCGCGGGTTCACACACCTCGCGGTCGACCGTCGCCTCCAGTCGCGGCCGCAACGCGGTCGAATCGCCCTCGGCGCAGATCAGAAACAGACCGTCCGGAGAAGTGTGGGCGGCGTTGAGCCGATCGGCGACCGTGTCGACCGCGGCGGTGGCGTCGCCGGCATCGAGGGGCTGCTGAAAGATCCTGGTGACGGTGCCGTCGGTGCAGTCGACCATGGCCAGTGTCGCCGTGGACGGCTCGACGGCCAGCAGCCCCATCTGGTCGCAGCCGACCGTCTGTCCCAGGTTGCGGGTCAGGCTTGCCGCCGCAAGCACCGGAGAGACCAGAGCTACGTTTTCCAAGCCGTCCAGCGCGCCGCCGGAAAGCCGCGAACTCAATGCGGCCGCGTCGAGCGGATCCGTGACGGTCACGCCGGTCGCTACCAGGTGAAGACCGGCCGAGTCCGCGGCGTCACGCGCCTGAAGGATCGCCGCGATGACCGCGTCGACGGCGGCGAATTCGACGGAGTCGTCGGAAGGCACCTCAATGCTGAGCTCTTCCAACGTGACGCCGTCCGCGCGTTCTCCGCAGACCAGCACGGTGTGGATGGTGGTGGGTGCGCTGGACGCAAGTGCCACACCGAGGACGACGTCCATGTCTTCTCCGATTCAGTTCTGACCTGCACCGTGGTCGGCCACGGCGGCCTCTGGGGGGCACAGACATCGGCGGCGTTCCGACACCGTTTGTTCACCATCACGAGATCTACTCGCAATACATCCAAATATGCGTCTGAGTGAATGAATAGCGTCTGATGGGTTGGTAAATAATGTCTAATTTTGTGGACTAACCCATCCCGGGCTTCGCGTTCCCGTCGTGTAGCGCCACCCGATCGGACCAGGTGGGCCATGATGGACCCGGCACCGACCGGCACCGGTATGGACAGGAGTCAGACTTGGCCGATTTCGTCGCGTCGATCGACCAGGGCACCACCAGCACTCGCTGCATCATCTTCGACCATGGCGGTGCGGAGGTGGGCCGCCATCAACTCGAACACGAACAGATTCTGCCGCGCGCCGGCTGGGTGGAACACGATCCGTTCGAACTGTGGAACCACACCGCGGCGGTGCTGGTCTCGGCGCTGAACACCACCAAGCTCCACGCGTCGGACCTGGCGGCGCTCGGCATCGCCAACCAGCGTGAAACGACGGTGGTGTGGAACCGCAAGACCGGCCAGCCCTACCACAACGCGATCGTCTGGCAAGACACCCGAACCGACGTCATCGCCGCCGCCCTGGAGCGCGACGGCCACGGCGAGGTCATCCGGCGCAAGGCGGGCTTGCCGCCGGCCACCTATTTCTCCGGCGGAAAACTGCAGTGGATTCTGGACAACGTCGAGGGGGTGCGGGCCGATGCCGAACGTGGCGACGCGCTGTTCGGCACCTGCGACAGCTGGGTGCTGTGGAACCTGACCGGGGGGCCGCGCGGCGGTGTGCATCTGACCGACGTCACCAACGCCAGCCGCACCATGTTGATGAACCTCGAGACCCTGGACTGGGACGACGAACTGTTGGCGTTGTTCTCGATCCCGAGGGCCATGCTGCCACTCATCACGGCATCGTCGACGCGGCGCCGGCATGCGGTCACCGCGAGCACCGGGCCGTTGCGCGGCGAGGTGCCGATCGCGGGCATCCTGGGTGACCAGCAGAGCGCCATGGTCGGCCAGGTCTGCTTGTCGGCAGGTGAGGCGAAGAACACCTACGGCACCGGAAACTTCTTGCTGCTCAACACCGGTGAGCAGATCGTCCGCTCCGACAACGGATTGTTGACCACGGTCTGCTATCAGTTCGGCGACGCCAAGCCCGTTTATGCGCTGGAGGGCTCGATCGCAGTCACCGGCTCCGCGGTGCAGTGGTTGCGTGATCAGCTGGGCATCATCAGCGGTGCCACGCAGGTCGAGAGCCTCGCCCGTCAGGTCTCCGACAACGGCGGGATGTACTTCGTGCCGGCGTTTTCCGGCTTGTTCGCGCCGTACTGGCGTTCGGACGCGCGCGGCGCCATCGTCGGGTTGTCCCGCTTCAACACCAACGCGCATCTGGCCCGGGCCACCCTGGAGGCCATCTGCTACCAGAGCCGGGATGTGGCCGAGGCGATGGAAGCCGATTCGGGTGTGCACCTTGGTGTTTTGAAGGTCGACGGTGGCATCACCGCCAATGATCTGTGTATGCAGATTCAGGCCGACGTGCTCGGGGTCGACGTGGTCAAGCCGGTGGTTCCCGAAACCACCGCGCTGGGCGCGGCGTACGCGGCCGGTCTTGGCGTCGGGTTCTGGAAGGGGCCCGACGATCTTCGCGCCAACTGGCGCGAAGACCGGCGTTGGACCCCGAACTGGTCGGACGAGCAGCGTGCTGAAGGCTATGCCGGGTGGCGAAAGGCCGTGCAGCGCACGCTGGACTGGGTCGAGTTGCCCTGAGAATGGCCGCACGCAGGCGGGTGCTGCCCGGCGCGCTGGTTGCGCTGGTCGTGGTGGCCGCTGTCGGCTGGGCGTGGTGGCAGCAGGCCGGGCGGTCTTCGCAAACGTCGGGACCCTCGCCGACATGGACTCCGCCACCGCCGAGCGTGGCGCCACCGGACCCAGCCTATGGCGAGGCCCGCCGACTGCTCGAGGCGTTGCCGGTCAAGGGCTGGGATCGTGAGAAGGACTTCAAGCGTTACCGGTTCGGCGAGCGGTGGAGCGACGACGTCGACGTCGAATTCGGCCACAACGGCTGCAATACCCGCGACGACATCCTGCGCCGCGACCTGACCCAGATCGAACTCAGACGGGGCACCTGCCTGGTACAGCGCGGCGTCCTGCATGACCCGTACTCCGGGCAGACCATCGCATTCCAGCGCGGCCCGGAGACGTCCGATGCCGTGCAGGTCGACCATCTGGTGTCGTTGGCCGACGCCTGGTACAAGGGAGCGCGGACTTGGGACGACAGCCGCCGTCGGAATTTCGCCAACGACCCGCGCAACCTGCTAGCGGTCAGTGCCCAGGCCAACTTTGACAAAGCATTCCGCGACGCCGCCGGCTGGCTGCCGGCGAACGCCGCGTTCGAATGCGAATTCGTGGCCCGTCAGATCACCGTCAAAACCGCTTACGGACTGTGGGTTTCACCCAACGAGAAGTCCGCCATGTATCGGGTTCTGCGGCACTGTTGACCGTGAAACTCAGTCGGTCTCACCGAGGATGCCGTAGATCTCCTTGCGGGCGCTGTTGATGATGTCGACGATGCGCTGCTGCTGCTCGGGCGTGGCCGCCTGGCCGGCCTGCGCGACGGCACCGAACAGTTGGCCGGTCGCGGCGCGCAGGTTGATCTGCCCCGGGTCGGCGCCGTCGGCGATCTGCTCCCACGGAGGGGTCTCGATCGTCTCGGCGACCCCGCGGCCTTCGTCGGTCAGTTCGAAAAGGCGCTTCTTGCCGTCGGTTTCGGTGCCGGCGATCAATCCCTCATCGACCAACATCTGCAAGGTCGGATAGACCGATCCGGGACTGGGGCGCCACAGCTGCTGACTGCGCTCGCCGATCTGTTGAATGATCTCGTAGCCGTGCATCGGGCCCTCGGCCAGCAGGGCCAGGATGGCCAGTCGCACGTCGCCGCGCCGGCCGCGGTTGCCGCGCCGGTGTCCACGGTGGCCGCCCGGGCCGAAGCCGAAACCGAAGCCGGGGCCGCCGGGCCCGAAACCGGGGCCGAACCCCGGACCGAACCCGTGCCGGAAATCCGGGCCGAATCCGGCGGCGTGCTGGCTGGGACCGAAGCCTAACGGCGCGCAGTGCTCGGCGGCGTGGTCGCGCAACTGCCTGCGAAACTCGCGCCGAGCCTGCCGGCGCGCGATATGTGCGGCGCGGCGCTGATGTGGCGTCGCGGGACCGAAACCGAATCCGACGTGCTGTTCGGCATCTTCTGGGCATGGTCCGCCGGGCGGACCGAAAGGAGTGTTCATGCGTACCTCGTTGCGTGGAAAAGGGGAGCGCCATTCACTCCCGATACATAAACGATATATCGGGAACTATCGGGATGCAACGGCAACGTCGGACGGACCAGGGCAGGGTGGGGCAAGCAAGGCCAGCCGATTGCGTCGCAGGGAACACAAGCTCGGCGTACTAGCTCGGGGGGAAGAACCCGCCCGCATTCGGTGGCGGCCACGGCATCGGAGGTGGCGGGAAATAGGGACCGGGCGGCACGACCTGAAACCGCGCCAGCTCACGCTGATGCCGTTCGGCCAACACCGCTGCCAACACCAGTTCGGGCGGGGCATCCGGGGGCGGTGGTGGCGAGATGTGGGCGAGTACATCACCGGAGATCCGGTAGGCCATCATCTGCCGGGTGTGCGGGTCGAGCTGCGCGGCCCGGCCCAGGAATTGCCTTGCCAGTTCGGCAGATTCGGCCCGCAGGCCAGACAATTGCAACGTCGAGGCCCACCAGGCCAGCCCCGGCGGCATCATGGGCGGCGGCGTCGCAGCCGGCGCACGTTCGCTGATCACCACGGTGCCGGCGAAGATGTCGCCCAGGCGTTTTCCGCGCGGTGACAGCAGACTGCAGATCACCGCCGGGCTACCGGTCAGTCCCCAGATCTCGACAACTGACGCCAGCGCCCGAAAGAGTGCCTGCCGGAAGCGTTCCGGGCCGCCGTCATCGGAAACCACCCGCAGTCCCATCGCCATCTTGCCCAGCGACCGGCCCCGGGTGACGGTCTCCATGGTGACCGGGTAGCCGACCAGGAGCAGTACGGCGAAGATGATCATGATGGCCGTGGTCAAGGCGTCGTCGAACCGGCCGAGGGTGGTGGCCCACAGCACGATCGCGCACAGGTACCCCACGATCACCACGGTGATGTCGATCAGTGCGCTGACCGCGCGCACCGGCAGCTGCGCGATCGCGATGTCGAGGACGACGGCGTCGCCGGTCACCAGCTCGGGGCCGCGGTTCGCCATAGCTCAGACGCTACTCGCCGAACCGGTCTCATCGAGACGCTCGCGGCCGTGCCGGGGCGCGGACCTGCATCGCCCGGCTTCGCCGTGCTCGCAGTCCTCGCTGTGCTTGATGGCGTGGACCTGCATCGTCCGGCTTCGCCGTGCTCGCAGTCCTCGCTGTGCTTGATGGCGTGGACCTGCATCGCCCGGCTTCGCCGTGCTCGCAGTCCTCGCTAGGCTCGGCTAGGTGGATGTCGACGCCTTCGTGCTGACCCATCGACCGGCCTGGGATCGGCTGGAGGCACTGGTCAAGCACCGGCGCCGGCTCACCGGCGCTGAGGTCGACGAGCTGGTCGACCTCTATCAGCGGGTGTCCACCCAACTGTCGCTGGTGCGTTCGTCGTCCTCGGATGCCGCGCTCATCGGCCGACTTTCCGCCCTAGTGGCACGGGCGCGTGCCGCCGTCACCGGTGCGCATGCGCCGTTGGCCTCGGAATTCGTCCGGTTCGTGACGGTGTCGTTTCCGGTGGTCGCCTACCGTGCTTGGCGGTGGTGGCTGAGCGCCGCCGCGGCGTTCCTGGCGGTGTCGGCGGTCATCGCCTGCTGGGTGGCCGGCAACCCCGACGTGCAGGCGGTGATCGGCACCCCCGCGGAGATCGACCGGCTGGTCAACCACGACTTCGCCGCCTACTACAGCGATCACCCGGCCGGGTCCTTTGCGCTGCAGGTCTGGGTGAACAACGCCTGGGTGGCCGCCCGCGCCATTGCGTTCTCGGTGTTGCTGGGCCTGCCGATCCCGGCGCTGCTGTTAGCCAACGCGGCCAACCTCGGCTTGGGGCTCGGGCTGATGTTCCATGCCGGCCGGGGCGGTTTCATGCTGGGACTGCTTGCCCCGCACGGGCTGCTGGAGCTGACGGCGGTGTTCTTGGCCGGCGCGGTGGGGATGCGCCTGGGCTGGACGGTGATCGCCCCGGGTGATCGGCCCCGCACACAGGCGCTCGCCGAACAGGGCCGGGCCGTCGTCGCGGTCGCCGTGGGGTTGGTCGTGGTGTTCGCGGTGGCCGGGCTGCTCGAGGCGGTGGTGACCCCGTCGCCGCTGCCGACCTGGCTGCGAATCGGCATCGGGACCGCGGTGGAGGCGGCGTTTCTGTTCTACGTGGTGTACTTCGGTCGCAAGGCGGTGGCCGCCGGCGAGACCGGGGACGTCGCCGATGCCCCCGACGTGGTCCCCACCGGCTAGCTACCCGGTGCTGCGCGCGACCGCGATCACAGCCGCCCGGCGGCTTTCATCGCCAGGTAGGCATCGGCCAGCGCCGGGGCCAGATCCTCGGGTGGGGCGTCGATGACCTGCACGCCGCTGTGACGCAATCGGGCTGCCATCGCGCGGCGGTCATTGCGCGCCCGCTCAGCAGCGCCGGCGTCATAGACCGCGGCCGCGTCGCCGCGTCCCCGAGCCAGCCGCTCCACTCGCGGATCGGCGACCGCCGCGAGGATCACCTGGTGGGCCGCGGTCAGATTCGGCAACACCGGCAGCAACCCCTCCTCCAGGGCAGAGGGGTTGAGATCGGTCAACAGCACAACGAGGTTGCCGCGGCGCGCACGTCGGGACAAGGTGGCCAGCATCGCCGCGGCATCGGATTCGACCAGCGCCGGCTGCAGCGGCGCCATCGCGTCGACCAACTGAGCGAACAGCCGGGTCCTCGACGCCCCGAACACCCCGGCCCGGGGCACCTGATCGTGGGCGAGCAGATCGACGTGATCGCCGGCGCGTAATGCCAACGCCGCCAGCAACAGTGCGGCATCCATCGACCAATCCAGCCGCGGCCAGCCCGCGGGATCGCGGGCGGTGGGATCCACCCCGATCCGGCCGGCAGCGGTCCGGCCGGTGTCGAGCACGATGACGACCCGCCGGTCACGCTCGGGCCGCCAGGTGCGAACCACCACCTCCGAGCGCCGGGCGGTGGCCCGCCAGTCGATCGAGCGCACGTCGTCGCCGGCGACGTATTCGCGCAGCGAGTCGAATTCGCTGCCCTGGCCGCGCACCAGCACCGGAAGATTCCCGTCGATCTCGCGGAGCCGGGCCAGCCGGGCCGGCAGATGCCGGCGGGACAAGAAGGGCGGAAGCACCCGCACCTGCCCCGGCACCTGCCGAGAGCGCTGCCGCCCGGCCAGCCCCAGCGGCCCGATCGAGCGCACCGTGACCCGGGCGGCCTGCTGGTCGCCGCGGCGGGTCGGCCGTAGCTCGGTGACCACTCGGGAGAGCTGGCCGGCCGCCAGCTCCAGCGGATGCGAGCGCGGTGTGGCGCAGGCACTGGGCGACCAGGCGTCACGTAGCTGACCGCGGAATGGACTATCGCCGTTGACTATCCACAACGTGGTCGGGATCGTCTGTCCGAGCCTTACCGCGTTGTCCATGGACCGGTCGATATGCAGCGTGGCGGGGTCCGTCGTCAACGCGACGTCGAGCAGCACTGCCGTGGTGAGACCGGCCAGCAGCATCGCGAAAGCGGCCGCCGGCCAAGGGGCCAACGCGATCGGCACGGCGCAAAGCAGTGCGATCAGCGCGGCACGACCGGTCAGAATCACCAGCGCGGCACCGGAACCGAGGCCAGGATGGCATCGAGAACGCCGTCGGCGGTGGTGCCTTCGAGTTCGGCCTCCGGGCGCAACATCACCCGGTGCCGCAACGTGGAGCGGGCCATCGCCTTGACGTCGTCGGGCGTCACGTAACTGCGCCCCGACAGCCAGGCCCACGACCGCGACGTGGCCAGCAAGGCGGTCGCGCCGCGGGGCGAGACACCCAATTGCAGGGCGGGTGAGTGCCGGGTCGCCGCCACCACGTCGACGATGTAACCCAGCACCTGGTCGGCCACCAGCACCTGACGTACCGCGGCGCGCCCGGCCGCCAGTTCCTGCGCCCCGGCCACCTGGGCCACCGCGGACAGGTCGTGCGGATCGAAGCCCTGCGCATGCCGAGCCAAGATGCCGATCTCGGCCTCGCGGACCGGCAGCGGCACCGTCAACTTGAGCAGGAATCGGTCGAGCTGGGCCTCCGGCAGCCGGTAGGTGCCCTCGTACTCGATGGGGTTGGCGGTGGCGGCGACGATAAACGGGTCGGGCAGCGGCTTGGCCACGCCGTCGACGCTGACCTGACCTTCCTCCATCGCCTCCAGCAGCGCCGCCTGGGTCTTGGGCGGCGTCCGGTTGATCTCGTCGGCCAGCAGCAGGTTGGTGAAAACCGGTCCGGGCCGGAACGCGAACTCCGCGGTGTGGCTGTCGTAGACCAGCGAGCCGGTGATATCCCCGGGCATCAGGTCGGGGGTGAACTGGACCCGTTTGAAGTCCAACCGCAACGCGGCGCTCAGGGTTCGGACCAGCAGTGTTTTCGCCACGCCCGGAACACCTTCGAGCAGCACATGGCCGCGGCACAACAGTGCGATCACCAGGCCGCTGACCACAGCGTCCTGGCCGACCACTACCTTGGCGACTTCGCTGCGCAACGCCAGCAATGCGTCGCGGGCTGCGGCAGCAGCCGGATTCTCTTCGGGAGTGTGCGTCACGAGAGGGTGACCTGCCTTTCGATGTCGTCGAGTGCGTGGGCCAGGGCGACCAGGGCATCGTCGGAATCCGGGAGCGGACCGAACAGTAAGTGCCACAACCCGTCCGGGTGTGCCGCGATGCGTGTCGACACTGCCGCGACCACCGCGGGCGGCTCCGGTTCCGGGCCCAATCCCAGCCGTGGAGCCAGTCGGCGCAGGGTCGCGGTGCGCAGGGCGGTGGCTGCCCGATCACGCGCCCGATGCGCGCGGTAGAGCCGGCCGAGTCCCTCCACGGTCTCCGATGCGCGGACGACGACGGGCAACTGTTCGGCGACCAGGGGGCCTAGCCGGCGGCCCTTCCAGACGGCGGCCAGGGCCAGTGCCACACACAGTTGCCAGAACAGCCATCGCAGGTTCTGCGGGATGAGGCCGGCGATCGCGGCTTTCCTCGACTTTGCTCCTTGAACGTGTTGGGGCGCATACCAGATCAGGCGATCTGAGGTGCCGGCAAGATTCATTGCCAGCGCGGCGTTGCCTTCCCGGGCCAGGTCGGCGTTGGTCATGAATGTGTCGCTGCCGATCACGGTGATGGTCCGCTTGCCGTCGCGATAGCGCACCAGGGCGCCGTCGTAGCAGCTGTCCAGCGAATAGCCTTTGTTTGCAACGTAGGTAGCAGTTGTGCGCAGGTCGACTGCTCCGGCCCGTTGCGTTTCACGCAGGCTGCAACCGGGTTGGTGGGTGTACGCCCGTGCGGGGCCGGACCGGATGCCGGGCGCGAGCGCCTTGCGGGCCAGCGCATCCGGTGCCACCAGCAGCAGGTCGCCGGGCAGATCGGCCAGCCGGTTCATCAGCTCACTGCCGGCGATGCGCGGGGTCTGAGCCACCAGAACCAACGTGTCGGGACGTGCTTGCCGTGCGACGTCCTCGACGGTTGCGGCCGCAATGACCTCGACCCCGCGGTGACGCAGCAGTGTCACCAGCGCGTGCGCGCCCTCGGGCCCGGTGGCATTGGGATCCATTCGGCCGCCCGGCCGCGGTGTGGTCAGGTAGGCGCCCACCGCCGAAACCGCCACGATCACGGCCAAGGCCGTCGCGACCCACAGCCATGTCCGTCGCCTGGTCGTCATCGGTGCTGCCGGGCCTGTGTTGTGGCCTGCACCCGCTCGTCGAGGTCTGTGACGATCCGATATCCCTCCGGGGTGGCGGGCAGCTCGCCGTAGTTGACGTCGTTGAAGGTTTCGGCGGCCCTGAACAGCTCACCGGTCAGGGCGGGCATCGCCGCACCGGCATCGCGGGCAAGTTCGGTGGCGGTACGGCCCGTGGCGGGACGCAGGACCCCGTTCTCCTCGAGTGCGCGAGCTACGGCCCGCAGGCGGTGCCGGATCGCTTCGACCCAGTCTCCCGCTGCGGCATGCTGTTGCGCGGCCGCGCGGTGTCCGGCGGCGCTGAGTTGTGTTGCGCCGTACAACGGATCGCCGCGGTGGCCGTCGTGCAACATGCGGCGGCTGACGTGGACGGCGGCCACCACGGCTGCCGCGAGGATGATCAGCAACACGCTGATGGTGAACCAGCCGCCGGGCAACTCGGCACCCTTGAGCACCAACCGGCGTACCAGCGTCTCGATGAAGTCCAGGAACTGCTGCTTGGGCGAGGGCCGCGGGTACATCGGTTTTGCCAGCTCGCGTTCGGCCGCCTCGCGGGCGGCTTCGCGGTCGACGTCGACGGTGGGCACCCGAGGATCCTTACCCCGGGGGCCGGGTCAGCCAGAGGTTGTCGGTCCACCCGCCGACGTACGGTCCGCCGGTGGCGCCGGTTCGCAGCACCAGGTCGAAGGCCTCGCCCCGGATGCGGCGGTCGGTGTAGAGCAGTACCGACACCCCGGCGCTGAAGGGCAGCACGATGATCTCCCCGATCGTGGTGCCGATCCGGGAGAACAGGCTCAACTGCGCACCGCCGGTCAGGGCGTCGCTGCCATGGGTGACGATCATCCCGAAGATGTTGAAGGGAAACGCCACTGCGCTGCTGATCAGGGCGACGATCAATGCGGTCAGCGCCATGATGCCCAGCACTCGCCAGAAACTGTTGCGCACCAAGTAGAACGAGCGGCGCATCGCCTCGAACACGGGTTGGCGCTCCAGCACGATCACGGTCGGCGCGAAGACCAGCACGGTGTAGCCGTAGGCCAATGCTGCGATCAGTGCCGGTACGAGCGGCACGGCGATCAACACCGCGGCGCCGGTGCCGCCCGCTCCGCCGGCAATGGCGATCAGGGCCGCCGCGAAGCCACACAGCACCGCCGCGGCCAGGCCGATCAGGGCGGTCAGGCCGATCAGTGGACCGAAGCGATCACGCACGATCGCCCAGGCTTCGGCGATGCTGATCGGGGATCCGAACACCGCGCGCCCGACCACCACGGTCAGCAGGCCGGTCAACACGAGGGTGCCCAGGGCGGTCACGATGGCTGCGCCGACAGAACCGGTCAGCCATGCCGCCACGTCACCGCCGGAGAGCTCCGACGGCGATCTCCCCGGACCCGACGGGCCGAGCGCCGACAGCAGGCCGAACAGGGCGATCCCGCTGATGATCTGGGTGGCCACCACGACCACGGCGGTCAGCCCGAGCACGGTCTTGGGGTTGGCCCGGATGTAGCCGACGGCGCCGTTGTAGATGTCGGTCAGGCTCAGTGGGCGCAGCGGAATGATGCCGGGCTTGAGTTCAGGCTGCGGATAGCCCACCGGGGCGCCGTATCCCGGCGGCGGGCCATAGCCGGGCGGGGGACCGTAACCCGAGGGCGGAGGACCGTAACCCGGCAGCGGTGCTCCGTAGCCGGGTGGGGGACCGTAACCCGGAGGCGGGGCACCGTAGCCCGGCGGCGGGGGTCCATAACC
>NZ_UWOA01000046.1:0-35133 GCF_900604305.1 Mycobacterium sp. P7213 | reverse complement strand
CTCCGGAGCCGCCGGGGCCACCGAAGCCGGCCACCGCGTTTCCGCCATCACCCGCGGCGCCGCCGTTACCCCCGTCACCGCCGTTGTTGCCCCAACCGCCGTCACCGCCGTCACCACCACGCCCGCCCGCGCCGAATAGCGAGATGGCGTCGCCCCCGAGCCCGCCGGCGCCACCGTTGCCGGCGGTACCCGAGATGCTGTCCAATCCATCACCGCCCCAACCGCCGTCACCGCCGTTGCCCATCAGCCAGCCGCCGATCCCGCCGACACCGCCGTCGGCACTGGCTCCACCGTCGCCGCCCCAGCCGCCGTTGCCGAGCATCTTCGCGTCGCCGCCGTCCCCACCACTGACGCCGAGTTCGGTGTCTTCGGAGGCGCCCGGGTTGTAACCGTTGCCACCGTCACCGAACAACCAGCCGCCGTCGCCACCGTCCGGGTGATCCACCGTGCCGTTGACGCCATTGCAGATCAAGCCGCACGCGCCGTCAAAAGCGAAGAGCGGGTTGATGATCGGGTCCAACAGCACGCCTGGTCCTTGAATCCACAGCTCGCCGAGGTCATGAACGGTCGCGTAGAGCTGGTTCTGGAACAGTCCGGCGAAGACGACCTCCACCACCGATGCCCAAGTGTAGATGTCGTTGCCCACCAGCTGCGAAAGATCCAGCGCCTCAGTGGCATCGAGCGGACCGGGCGGCGCGGAGGCAGCCAGATCCGCTGCGTCGAAGAGCTGATCGAACCCGAACAGGTCGTCGAAATCGGCGTGTGCGGGCGCCGTGGGCGCCACCACCAGCGCCAGGCAGGCGCCCGCGAGGGTATGGCGGTTCCTGCCCAGACGCCCCTTACTGCCCCGATCGACCATTTCCCGACCCCCGACCTCACCCCTGAGCAACTACTGAGTAGCCGGAGCTTAGCGATCGAGGCATGGATCCACAAGGGCGGAACTTGAGAGGAAAATCAGCCGCAAATACGGAACACGCTCACCGGCCCAACAGGCGCATCTTCTGTTCGTTGTACTCGTCGTTGGTGATCAACCCACGGTCTCGCAGCTCGGCGAATTCGCGGATCTCGGCGGCGATACCCATAATCGACGGCCCGGGGGCGCCCTCGGTGTCGCCGGCCGGCGAATCAGCCACCGCGTCGGCCGCCGCACGCTGCGGCATCTGCACTCTCGCAGACGATTCCGCATCAGCGCCCCCGCGGCCGCGGCTGACCGAGCCGGCCAAGGCGCTGCCCCCCATGCCCGCCAGCGCCATCTGGCTGAACGCGGTGCCGGCCGCGCCCAGCGATGCCGCCGGCGCACCGCCGAGGCCCGGTCCGGCCAGCGGTTTGGAGTAGGACAGGCTCCGAATCTCCGGCGCGTTGGCTGCCCAGTTGATCGGCACCGACAGGTTGCCCGCGGTGATCGCCTCGCCCATCGCCGCCGACATCGTTGACGCCCCGGGCACCATCGGCCGCGACGGGGTCAACGGGGAGAACAGGTCGATGTTGCGCAGGATCTCGTACTCCACCCGCTGCAACTGGTCCTGCTCGGCCAGAATCTCCCGGGTGCTGGCGTCCCCCGCCGCCCAGGCGCCGGCCGCCATGACCAGCCCCACCCCCGACACCGCGCTCACGCCCAGCAGGTCGGACAGGCTCGGCCAGGTGAGCAGGTCCTCGGGACCCTGCGCTATCCCGGGCAGCGTGGCGGCCGCCGTCTGCAGCAGGGAGTTGTTCTGCGACCCGAAGATCCCCGAGGCCAGCTGACTGAGCAGGGACTGGACGTCGGACGACGACGAGCTGGCCTCGGCGGTCGCGACCGAGGCGGCCTGACTGGCCGGTCCGGCGGGATTGCTGGTCTGCGGCGGCTTCTGGAACGGCGCGAGCCCGGTGGCGGCCGCCGATCCCGCGGCGTAGGCGTACATCGCGGCCGCATCCTGCGCCCACATCTCGCCGTATTCGGCCTCGTTGGCCGCGATCGCCGCGGTGTTGGTGCCCAAGACATTGGTAGCGATCAACACCAGCAGCTGAGCTCTGTTGGCAGCCACCACCGACGGCGGCACCGTCGCACTGTGCGCGGCCTCATAGGCTGCCGCCGCCGCGTTCGCCTGTGCGGTCGTGTGGTCGATCTGGGTCGCGGTGGCGCTCATCCAGGCCACGTACAGCGCGCCGGCCCGCGTCAGTGCCTCCGAGGCCGGCCCCAGCCAGGCCTGGGCCGTCAGTTCGGCTATCACCGATTCGTACGACGCGACCGCCGAATGCAGTTCGGCGGAGAGTCCACCCCAGGCGGCGGCCGCGGCGCGCATCGGCGCGGAACCCGGCCCGGTGTAGATCCGCAACGAGTTGATCTCCGGTGGCAGGGCAGCGTAATTCATCACCGATCCCCTCCCTGGGGCGTACACCGGGCGCATCAAAGCGGCGTGTGTGTATTTGTAGCCCAAAAGCTAGCGGTTGACCGGGCATTCCGGATTTGCGGAGGCCCTTCCGGCCTGCTGTCGAGACGGCGATCACAGCCGGACGCTGCGATAACATGCGCCCGTGCGGATGTTAATCACCGCTTTTCGCGATCTGCAGTGGCGCCTGCGCCGGTTCATCGTTGCCGCGGTGGGCACCGCGATGGTGTTCGCCCTGACCCTGGTGCTGGCCGGGCTGACCCACGGGTTCCGGGTCGAGGCGGAGCACGTCGTCGATTCGCTGAACATCGACGGCTACCTGATCCAGACGGCTGCGGTAGGACCGTTCATGGGTTCATCGCGCTTCCCGCAGGCCGAAGCCGGCGATGTCGCCCGAATTTCCGGCGTGGACGCCGCATTGCCGGTGGTCTACGGCAACACCATCCTGCAGGACGGTGAGGCACCGCTGAACGTGAACATCTACGGCGTGCCCAAGGCCGCGATGCCGCCACTGACCGAGGGGCGAGCTCCGACCGAACCCAATGAGATCGCGATGTCGACCACGCTCAAGCGCGCCGTCGGGGATGAGATCGAACTGGGCGCGGACAAGCTGCGGATCGTCGGCCTGGTGGAGAAGTCGACCACGTTGGCCGGACAACCCAATGGCTTCCTGACCGTGGCAGGCGCTCAACGTCTGATGTATTCGGGCCAGCCGGTGGTCTCCGCGATCGGCGTGCGGGGCACGCCCGCGCACGTGCCGAAGGGCTACCGGGTGGTGGACCGGACCGCCGCCGTCGACGACATGGTGCGCCCGCTGGCGGGCGCGCAGATGGCCCTGTCGTACATGTCGGTGCTGCTGTGGGGGGTCGCTGCGCTGATCGTGGGCTCCCTGATCTACCTGTCTGCGCTGGAACGCACCCGCGACTTCGCGGTGTTCAAGGCCCTCGGAGTCACCACCTGGATGGTGCTGGCCGGGCTAGCCCTGCAGGCGGTGGTCGTCGCGGTGGCCGCGGCGGTGCTCGGCGGCGTCTTGGCGGTATCGATCGGGCCGGCGTTTCCGATGCTGGTGGCGGTGACCGGGTCCTCGTTCGCCCTGCTGGTGTTGACCGCGGTGGGGATCGGCCTGCTGGCCAGCCTTGCGGGTCTGCGCCACGCCGTCGCGGTGGACCCGGTACTGGCGTTCGGAGGGCCGTAACGCATGGGAGACCTGCGGATCCGTGATCTGGTCATCGAATACGCCACCGGCGGCGGGGAACCGATCCGTCCCATCCACGGTCTGAGCCTGGACATCCCAGCCGGCTCGCTGGTGGTGGTGCTCGGTCCCAGCGGCTGCGGCAAAACCACGCTGCTCTCGTGTTTGGGTGGCATCTTGAGCCCGACCAGCGGCCAGATCCTGTTCGGCGCCACCGACGTGACCGCGCTGGGCCGGCGCGACATCACCTCCTACCGTCGGCGCACGGTCGGCATCGTCTTCCAGTCGTTCAACCTGGTGCCGAGCCTGACCGCACTGGAGAACGTGATGGTGCCGATGTGGGCGGCCGGATGGACCCAGTGGTCCGCCCAGGAACGCGCCCGGGATCTGCTGACCCGGGTCGGACTGGCCGATCGGACCTCCCACCACCCGGGCCAGCTCAGTGGTGGCCAGCAACAGCGGGTGGCGGTGGCGCGTGCCCTGGCCCTGGATCCGCCGCTGATCCTGGCCGACGAACCCACCGCGCAACTGGACTACGTCCGGGCCGGCGAAGTCGTGCAACTGCTGCGGGTGCTGGCGGCCGGCGACCGCGTGGTGGTGGTCGCGACCCACGACACCCGGATCGTCCCACTGGCCGACATCGTCATTCAGCTGTCGCCGACCGCCGTACCGACGCGCCCGCAGCAGGCGCCGGTCCTGCTGGGGCCGGGCTCGGTACTGCTGGAGCAGGGCACGGTCGAGGACCTGATCTACGTCGTCACCGAAGGCGAGGTGGAGATCGCGCCCGACTCGGCCGGCGCCGGCGACGGCCTGCTCAAAATCGGCAAACCGGACCAGTACGCCGGTCAGCTCGGCCCCATGGTGCGGATCCCCCGCTCGGCGACGGTCCGTGCCCCCCGCGAAGCCACCGTCGTGAGTTACACGGTGGACGCGTTTCGCCGGCAGTTCGGCCGCCCACCGGTGCCCGAAGTTCCTAACGAACCGGCATCGACCTGATCAACACCGCGGCGTGCCGGGTCCAACCGAGCGTGCACCACGCGATGATGCTCTACATGGCAGATTTGACCCGCCGGGCTGCTTTGCGCCTCGGGGTCGGTGCCGCGGGGGCTGTAGGGCTGTTCGGCGTGGGTGCGGGGCGGCACCCGGCCGAGTCGCGGGCGACCGGCAGTAGCTATCCGACCCGCGAATCCGGCTCATTCGTGTCCGCGGCCCGCGGCGGGGTGGAGACCAACTGGATCATCGCCCGGCCGCCGGGGCAGACCGCTCCACTGCGGCCGGTGATCGCCTTGCACTGCAAGGACGGCGACGCGGCCTGGGTGATGGATCTGGGCGTGGAAGAGGAGCTCGCGAAGCTGACCGCGGCAGGCCGGCCGCCGTTCGCGGTGGTGGCCGTCGACGGCGGCAACACCTACTGGCGCCGGCACAGCTCCGGGGAGGACGCCGGTGCGATGGTGCTGGGTGAGCTGATCCCGATGCTGCCGGAGAAGGGCATCGACATCACCCGAGTCGGGTTCATGGGCTGGTCGATGGGTGGCTACGGGGCACTGCAGCTGGGCACTCGCCTGGGTCCGTCGCGCACCGCAGGGATCTGTGCCATCAGCCCCGCGATCTACATGACCTACTTCGGCGCTCCCGCCGGCGCCTTTGACAGCGTTGATGACTGGCGGACGAACTCAGTGTTCAACCTGGTGCCGCGCCTGGCCCCGTTCCCGCTGCGCGTCGACTGCGGGACCGCGGACCCCTTTGCGTACGCGACCAAGAGTTTCATCGGCCAGCTGAATCCGCCACCGGCCGGCGGGTTCTCCCCCGGCGGCCATGACGTGGACTATTGGCGGGAGCGGCTTCCGGCCCAGTTGGCCTGGCTGGATTCCTGATTCCAGCGCATCAACCCCGCAAACCTAGGCCTGATTCATGGGGTTCATCGGGCTGGCCGGGTTCGCCGGATTCATCGGGTTCATCGGACTTTCCGGGTTCGCCGGGTTCATCGGATTCGCCGGGTTGTCCGGGTTCGCCGGGTTCAGCGGGCTGTTGATGTTGGCCGGATTGGTCAGGCTGTCGGGGCCGTAAGGACCGGCGTTACAGACCGCATTCGCGTTGGCGATGCAGTCGTTGGGACTGAATGGGTCGGGATTGGCCGGGTCCCCACCAGCCGGCCCGGATACCGCCAGAGCAAATGCCGCCAGACCCGCGCACACCGCCGCTGCCTTGGCGATCGCACCGTGAGAAACGCTGCGTGCATACATAGAGCAAACCCCTCTGTTCGACTTTTTCGGACCTTACCGCGCGAATCGTCGAAGCCGCAGGCTATTGGTCACCACCAGAACCGACGAGGCCGCCATCGCCGCACCCGCGATCATCGGGTTGAGCAGCCCGGCCGCCGCCAGCGGGATCGCGGCGATGTTGTAGCCGAACGCCCAAACGAGGTTCTGCCGGATGATCCGCAGCGTGCGTGCCGAGAGCCGCAGCGCCGTCGGAACGGTGCCGAGGTCACCACGCACCAGCGTCACGTCTCCGGCTTCGATGGCGGCGTCGGTGCCGGTTCCCATCGCCATCCCGATATCGGCGGTGGCCAGTGCCACCGAATCATTGACACCGTCGCCGACCATGGCCACCCGCCTGCCCTGCGCCTGGAGCCGCTTGACCGCCTCGGCCTTGTCCGCGGGCAAGACATCGGCGATGACGTTGGCCGGGTCGATGCCGACGGCGCCGGCCACTGTGCGCGCCACCGCCGCACCGTCGCCGGTGAGCAGCATGGGGGTGATGCCCATGGCCTTGAGCTCGGCCACCGCCGCTGCGCTGGTGGGCCGCACGGTGTCGGTCAAGGTGATCGTCCCGCGCGCCCGGCCGTCCCAGGAGACTTCCACGGCGGTCCCGGTCTCGTGCGCGGCGGCCGATCGCGTGACCTCGACGCGGACACCGTCGACCACCCCGGTCACACCGTGACCGGGCCTGCTGGCGAAGTCGGTCACCTTGCCGACCTCCAGTCCACCGGCCTTGGCTCCGGCGACGATGGCCGCGGCGATCGGGTGCTCGGAGCCCGATTCGACGGCGGCGGCTCGGGCCAGCACGGTGTTGGGGTCTTCGCCGCGGGCGACCGCGAGACCACCGACAGCCATGACGCCGGTGGTGACCGTGCCGGTCTTGTCCAGCACGACGGTGTCGATGTCCTTGACGGCCTCCAGGACCTGAGGGTTCTTGATCAGAATGCCGAGCTGCGCGCCGCGGCCGGTGCCCACCAGGATGGCTGTCGGGGTGGCCAGCCCGAGCGCGCACGGGCAGGCGATGATCAGCACCGCGACGGCCGCGGTGAACGCCGCCGCGACGGATGCACCGCTCAGCAGCCAGCCGGCCAGGGTGAGCGCGGCGATCCCCAGCACCGCGGGCACGAACACCGCCGAGACCCGATCGGCGAGCCGCTGCACTGATGCCTTGCCGGCCTGGGCGTCGGCGACCATGGTGGCCATCCGGGCCAGCTGTGTGTCGGCGCCGACCTTGGCGGCACGGACCAGCACCAGTCCGGTGGTGTTGAGCGAGCCGCCCAGCACCGCGTCGCCGTCGGCGACATCTACCGGCAGTGATTCGCCGGTCATCGCCGAGGTGTCCAGGGCGGTGGCGCCGTCGATAACCACGCCGTCGGCGGCGACCCGCTCCCCCGGCCGGACCACGATGACGTCGCCCACCCGCAGGTCGGCGATCGGCACCCGGACCTCGGTCAGCTTGCCGTCCTCGCGGCGCATGACCGCGGCGTCCTTGGCCCCGAGCTCCAGCAGTTCCCGCAGCGCCGCGCCGGCCGAACGTTTCGCGTGCGCTTCGGCGTAGCGACCGGCCAGCAGGAATACCGTGACGACTGCCGCCACCTCGAAGTACAGGTGGCCCGCCCCGGTGAAGACCGCAACCGCCGACCACAGATAGGCCGCCAGGGTGCCCAGCGAAACCAGGGTGTCCATCGTGGCGGCGCGGTGGGCGGCGGTCCGCAGCGCGGCGACGTGGAAGGGATAGCCGCCCCACGCCACGATCGGGGTGGTCAGCGCGAACACCACCCACTGCCAGCCGCTGAACTGCCAGGCCATCACCATCGACAGCGCCACCACCGGCGCGGCCAGCAAGGCGGAGCCGACCAGCCGCGGGCGCAGTTGGGCGGCCGACACATCGACGTGTTCGGAGCCGTGCCCGGCCGGGTGTTCGTGAGCCGCACCGGCCACAGTGGCCTGATAACCGGTGCTTTCCACGGCGCGCACCAGGTCGGCTGCCGAGACGTTCGGATCGTGTTCCACGCGGGCCCGTTCGACCGCGAAGTTCACCGTGGCATGCACCCCGTCAAGCGCGTTCAAGCCGCGCTCCACCCGCGCCGCGCACGACGCACAGGTCATTCCCCGCAGTTCGAGATCGGTGGTGGTCACCCCGACGACTATACCCCCGTGGGGTATTTGACCGCTGGGATGTGACGGGCGCGGCGCAGGCGCGCGACACCGACCACTGCCAACACCCCGGCGACCGTCGCCAATACCCACGCCAGCAGCAGCAGCCGTGGGTGGTACGTCACCGAGGTGGTAGCCGGCTCACCGTCGATAACCGGCGCGACCAGCACCAGATAGCGCACCTGCAGCCAGCTGAGCGCGCAGCCCGCCGCCGCGGCGGCGGCCAACGCCAACTCGACCACGGCCCGCAGAATCGGGGCGGCCCTCACCAGGACGATCCGTCCTCGACATCGGTGTCAGCAGGCCCCCCGGGCGGGACCGTCTCCGGAATGAGTTCGCTGAGCACGGCACGAAGCCTGCGATGGTCACGCGCCCAGGCCTGCACGGTGCGCCGCCCGGTCAGCCTCAATCCGACACCCACTCGGCGCCGGGGCACCCCGCTCAGCTCACCCAGCGCGCGGGATTCCTGCCACTTCTTCGGTTCCTGCTTGCCCCACCCGGTGGGCCGCTCCGCCTCCGGGTAGATCGCCAGGATGTCGGCGACCCGGATCGTTTCGGTGCCCTGCCGCAATGTATCTGCCGTCAGTTCGACCGAGGTGTGGATACGCGCCGCCTTCACCTGGATGGCGAGCATCGTGGAGACCAGCACCAACAACACGGTCGGGACCAAGGGCTGAAAGCCGTAGCCGCCAGAGTTCTGGATCGCCACCAGCAGTCCCGCGGAGATCGGGCCGAACAGCACCCAATACCAGCTGGCACCGCGCTCGAAGAACAGCGGTGCGGATTGCGGCCGGGGCTCAGACATGTCGGGTCAGCCTAACGCGGCGCGCAATCGCGCCGCACATGACTGCGGCGTCCCGCGCGTTTGGGCGATCCTTGCCTTATCGAAAGTACGTTGAGTTAGATTTTGGCCTGCATACATGTTTTACACAGGTTTCCCTGTCGTGGAGAGGGTCTCGATGATGCGTCGCGACAGCACCGCAGCAAAGCCGGCCATGCGCCGACGTGTCGTCTGTCTGGCCGCCTCGACCGGGGCGCTGCTGACTTTCGGAATGGCACCGCTGGCCGCCGCGCCTGCGGCCCAGGCCGACTTCGATGACGCGCTCGACGCTGTCCTCGCACCCTTCGTGGACGCGACGACCAACACCCTCGACTGGGACGCGATGCTCTCACCGTCGGCCTGGAACACCTTCTTGGCACCGACCCACTGGGACACTGTCCTGACCGAACTGAGCGGCGCCGCCCTAGCCGGCCCCGCCGTCGCCGACCCCAACACCTGGTTGTTGCAGCACTTCTACACTCCGATCCACGACGGCCTCGAAGAGGCGATCAACAGCGATCTCGGCCAACTGCTCCTCGGCCTGGTCAACCAACCCACGCTGCTGCTCACCGGCCGCCCCCTGATCGGCGACGGCGCCGACGGAACCGCCGCACAACCTAACGGCGGCCATGGCGGCTGGCTGTACGGCGACGGCGGCGACGGCTGGGACAACACCGACTCCGGCGGCATGGGCGGTGCCGGAGGCAACGCCGGCATGGTCGGCAACGGCGGCGACGGCGGCGACGGCGCAGACGGCGGCCTCGGGGGTAACGGCGGGGACGGCGGCAACGGCGGCTGGCTGATGGGCATCGGTGGCCTCGGCGGCAACGCCGGCGACGGCGTCTACAACGGTCCCGGCGACCTCCCCGCCCTCGGCGGCGCGGGCGGCAACGCCGGTCTGCTGCTGGGCGCCCACGGCGACCACGGCCAGTTCGGCGTTCTTGATGGCGCACCGGCAGCCGTCGCGGGGATCAGCACCGCGGGCACCTGGATCACCGATGCCGATGGCCGGGTACTGGTCATGCACGGGTTCAACGAGGTCTACAAGATTGCGCCGTATGAACCGTCGGCAGGCGGATTCGATGAGGACGACGCGGCGTTCCTGGCCGCCAACGGCTTCAACTCGGTACGCCTGGGCGTCATCTGGGCGGGCGTGGAGCCGCGGCCCGGCGTCATCGACTACAACTATCTGGCCTCGATCGACCAGACCGTGCAGATCCTGGCCAAGTACGGCATCGTCAGCATCATCGACTTCCACCAGGACGACTACAGCCCGGTCTTCGGCGGCGAAGGCGCACCGGAGTGGGCCACCCAGACCGGCGGACTGCCCAACCCCGACTTCGGCTTCGGGCTCAACTACCCGCTGAACCCCGCCCAGAATCACGCCTGGGACATGTTCTGGTCCAACGCCAAAGGTCCCGACGGCGTGGGACTGCTGAACCACTACGCGCGGATGGCCCAAGCCGTCGCGGACTACTTCAAGGACGACCCCAACATCGCCGGCTACGAGATCATCAACGAACCGTGGGCGGGTTCCTCCTGGCTGTCAACGATATTCGGCAATTCCTACTACGAGGCTCAACAGCTGACCCCGTTCTACAACCAGGTGAGCGCGGCGATCCGCTCCGTTGACCCCACCACTCCGTTCATCTACGAGCCGAGCGCCCTGTTCAACCAGTCGCTGCCGACGCAGCTCGGTGAGGTCGACGACCCGCACGGTGTCTTCGCATTCCACGACTACTGCATGTTGAACGTCTTCGGCTCCATCTTCATGCCGTGGTGCCCGGACTACCTCGAACTCGTCGCCAGCAACGGCGAGGCGTACACCAGCAAGTACGGCCTCCCGGGTCTGATCTCGGAGTTCGGCTCCGCAAACGGCGCGGCCGAGATCAGCCAGGTGATGAACGCCGCCGACCAGCGCATGTGGGGCTGGTCGCAATGGGCCTACAACGGCGTTCCCGCTATCACCGGCACCGCGCCGGGCAATGCGCTGGTCTTCGACCCGAGCAAGCCACCCGTTGGCGACAATGTCGACTGGTCCAGGCTGGAGGTCTCGTCGGCGCCCTACGCGCAGGCCATCGCCGGCACCCCGACCTCCTGGTCGTTCGCGTCGGGCACCTACCAACTCAGCTACACCACCGAGATGGCCAACGGCTCCGGCCACTTCGCCGCCGGCAGCCAGACCCATATCTCGGTACCGCCCATCCAATACCCGGACGGCTACCAGGTGAGTGTCACCGGCGGGCACATCGTGTCCGCGCCCGGAGACCCGATCCTGATCATCGCCTCGGACGGTCCCGGCACCGTCAACGTGACCGTGACCCCCGCGGGCAGTTCGTAGAGTCGGCTACCGAGTGAAGTAGGCGTGCGCCTCGGACCGGTGCAGCAGGAAGGTTCCCGCGGCGATCAGCACCGATCCGACAATGCCGGTGATCGCCACAACCATCGCGACCGCAGGCCTCGCATCGGCATGCCACAGCGCACTGACCGCATTGACCATCGCGGCGATCCCTCCGCCGGTCAACACGGTGCGCGCCCAGCGATACCCGGAACGCATCAGCATCAGAAACGTCGCCACCACCACGACCACCACGATCGCCGTCAGCGCGGTGACCGGGTAGATGATCGCGGTTGCGGGGATCTCCGGAGCGGTCAGCAGGTTCACCACATAGCCGCACGTCATCAAGGGCAGGGCGGCCAGCCACAGCCAGAACGCGGTGTCGACGTCCGCGGGACGGTCAGGCGGAGCCTGGACCGGGGGCCGCGGCCCGTCGGGTGGAGTCGTCACGCCAGCCAACCGGCCGCTTCGGCCGCCCAGTAACTCAGCACGATGTCGGCGCCGGCCCGCCGGATCCCGATGAGGGACTCCAGCACCGCAGACCGCCCGTCGATCCAGCCGTTGGCAGCGGCCGCCGCGATCATCGCGTACTCGCCGGAGACCTGGTAGGCGGCGACTGGAACCGAGGACACCGCGGCGGTCGCCGCGATCACGTCGAGGTAGCCCATGGCGGGTTTGACCATGACGATGTCGGCACCCTCCGCGAGGTCGAGGGCGACCTCACGCAGCGCCTCCCGGGCGTTGCCGGGTTCCTGCTGGTAAGTGCGACGGTCCCCGGCCAAGGTCGAGGCAACCGCGTCGCGGAACGGCCCGTAGAAAGCCGACGCGAACTTTGCCGCATAAGCCAGGATCACCACGTCGCTGTGTCCGGCGGCATCCAGGCCGTCGCGGATCGCGGCCACCTGCCCGTCCATCATTCCGCTCGGGCTCACCACGTGGGCCCCCGAATCCGCCTGGGCTACAGCCAGTTCCACGTAGCACTTCAGGGTGGCGTCGTTATCGACCCGACCCCGTTCATCCAGCACCCCGCAGTGGCCGTGATCGGTGAACTCGTCCAGGCAGGTGTCGGCCATCAACACCGTGGAATCCCCGAGGTCGGCGGCGAGGTCACGCAGGGCGGTGTTGAGCACGCCGTCGGGGGCCGCGCCGGCCGACCCTGTGCTGTCTTTGTCCGCCGCTGCCGGAACCCCGAACAACATCAACCCGCCGACGCCGGCCGCCACCGCCTCGGCGGCCGCGGCGCGCAGCGAATCGCGCGTGTGCTGATACACCCCGGGCATAGAAGCGATCGGCCTCGGCTCGTCGATGCCGTCGGCGACGAACATCGGCAACACCAGATGCCTGGGCTCCAGCGATGTTTCAGCCACCAGCCGGCGCAGCGCCGGAGTGGAACGCAGCCGACGGGGACGTTGGCGAGGAAAAGCCGTCATCGGGCCACCGCGCTCGCCGTCACTGTTAGCGCCTGCGGCTCTTCTTACGCGGCGGGGGCAACGCACCCTCGGCACGCAGTCGCGCCGCGTGCTCGGCCAGCGCGTCGACCAGCGGACCCACCGCAGCGGTCTCCGGCTGCACATCGACCCGCAGCCCGAATTCGGCTGCCGTCTCGGCGGTCTTGGGGCCGATGCAGGCCACCAGGGTCCGGGCGTGCGGCTTGCCGGCGATGCCGACCAGGTTGCGCACGGTCGAGCTCGAGGTGAAGCACACCGCGTCGAACCCGCCGGTCTTGATCATCTCGCGGATGGTCGCCGGCGGCGGAGCAGCCCGCACGGTCCGGTAGGCGGTGACGTCCTCGATCTCCCAGCCCCGCTCGCGCAGCCCTTCGGCCAGCGTCTCGGTGGCAATGTCGGCGCGCGGCAGCAGCACTCGGTTCACCGGGTCGAAAACATCGTCGTAGGGCGGGAATTCGTCCAGCAGGCCCAGCGAGGACTGCTCACCGGACGGCACCAGCTCGGGGCTGATCCCGAACGCCCGCACACGCTCCGCGGTAGCCTCGCCCACGCAGGCGATCTTCACCCCGGAGAACGCCCGCGCGTCCAGACCGAACTCGGCGAACTTCTCCCACACGGCGCGCACCGCGTTGGTCGAGGTGAATACCACCCACTGGTAGCGGCCGTCCACCAAACCCTTGACGGCCCTTTCCATCTGGGCGGGGCTGCGTGGCGGCTCCACCGCGATGGTCGGGACCTCGATCGGTGAGGCGCCGTGCCCGATCAGCCGGTCGCTCATCTCCCCGGCCTGGTCCTTGGTGCGCGGCACCAGAACCGTCCAGCCGTACAGTGCGCGGCTCTCCCACCAGTTCAGCTTGGCCCGGTTATTCACGGTCTTGCCGATGGTCACCACCAGCGGACCGGCCGAGGTCTCCTGCCCGTTGGGCAGGATGACCGGGTCGATGCTGGCCAGCGCCGACGCCTCGGTCAGGCCGCCGAGGCTGGACTCGACCGATCGCTGCGCGCAGGTGGTGCCCGAGGTGGTGACCACGCAGGGCGTGCCGTCCGACAGGCCGTACTCGATCAGCGTGCGGGCCGCGTCCGGCAGGTGCGAGGTGGTGGCCTGCAAGATCAGCGGGCCCGGAGCGGCGGCCAGCGCACCCCAGTCCACATTCGGGTCGCGGACGTCGGCCACCGTGTGCGAGGAGCCGAGCGGCAGACCGGCGTAGGTGGGCACCGCACTGGTGGCGGGCAGTCCCGGCACGATCTCAAACGCGACGTTGGTGCGGGCCACCGCGTTGACCTCGGTGATCACCGCGTCGATCGACAGCGGGTCGCCAGCGACCAGGCGCACCACGTCGCTGCCCGAGCGCGCCTCGGCCGCCAGGGTCTTGGCCACCTCGGCCGGCTCGCCTAGTGCCGGGCGAATGTCGGGGCCGCCCGGAACGGTCGCCGCGGCCTCGTCGGCGGCGTCATCGGCGTTGTGGGCCGCGTCGTCGTCCGCCTTGTCGGCCTTGGGGGCCGCGGGCATCGGACCGGCGATCGGAGGCAGGTCCGTGCCGACCAGCGCCAGCACCGCCTCGGGCACATCCGGGTCGATGAACACCAGCGCGGCATTCGTCAGCGCAGTCCGTGCCCGCGTCGTCAGCAGACCCGGGTCACCGGGACCCGAGCCGACGAAAACGATGCGACCCGGCTTGGGCTTCTGCCCTCGCACGCTCACTTGGCGAGCCATTCCGTACTCCCCGTCACTTCTCACTCACTTCCGACGCACGTTTTCACCGTGCGTCCGCCATCAGCTCGCGCGCACCCAACTCGAACAGTTCCGTTGCGACCGACACACCCAGTTCCCGGGCTCGGTCCGGACTGCCGATTCCAGACGCGCGGATCACGTCGGATCCGTCCAGCGCCGCTACGCAGGCGCGCAGCGACACCTCCTCGAAGACCCGGCCGTCCTCATCGATAGACTCGACCACTTCGGCGATCGCGCCCACCGGTGCGGAACAACCCGCCTCCAGTTCGGCGAGCAGGGTCCGCTCGGCGGTAACCGCCAGGCGGGTGTCGGCGTCGTCCAACTCCGCCAGCAGCGCCGCCAGTGCCGTGTCACCGGAGCGGCACTCCACCGCCAGTGCCCCTTGAGCCGGAGCCGGCAACATCTGTACCGGTTCCAACGTCTCGGTGACCGCGTCGAGGCGTCCCAGCCGGGCCAGACCCGCCCGGGCTACCACGATGGCGTCGAGTTCGCCGCTGCTTACCCTGTTCAACCTGCTATCTAGGTTGCCTCGTAGGGGGCGAATTTCCAAACCGAGACCCAGTGCTCTAAGCTGTGCCGCCCGTCGCGGCGACGACGTCCCCACCACGGCACCCGCCGGCAACTCTCCGAGCACCAGTCCGTCGCGTGCCACCAGCGCGTCTCGCGGGTCCTCACGGCGCGGTGTGGCGGCGATCAGGAACCGGGAGTCGGCAGCGGTCGGCAGGTCCTTGTGGGAGTGCACGGCGGCGTCGACCCGGCCGTCGAGAATGGCCTCGCGCAGCTCGGCGGTGAACACGCCGACCCCGATGTTGGCGATGGGCCCGGAGGTGACGTCGCCGGCGGTGCTGATCACCACCAACTCGGCGGGATGCCCGGCGGCCACCAGGGCATCGCGAATGGTCCCAGCCTGGGTGGTGGCCAACAAGCTACCCCGGGTACCGATGCGGATTACTTCACCCAAAACGTCTACCCGGCCGACCCGGTTTCGGCGCTGACATCAAGCTCTCCCGGCACTACTGGCAGTTCACCGGCGGTCGCAACGGCGTCCACCGCGGTCGGATCGAGCTCGAACAGCTCGCGTAACGCCTCGGCGTAGCTGTCGCCGCCGGGCGAGCTGGCCAGCTGTTTGACCCGCACAGTGGGGGCGTGCAGCAGCTTGTCGACGACGCGGCGCACGGTGCGCGCCACCTCCTCACGCTGGGCGGTCTCCAGGTCCGGCAGCCGGTGATCCAGCCGCAACAATTCCGCGGTGACCACGTCGGCGGCACGCTGGCGCAGCGCGGTCACGGTGGGGGTGACCTCGGCCATCCGTTGCCCGGCCAGATAGGTGGCGACCTCGCGGGCCACGATGTTGCGTGCGGCCTCGGTGTCGGAGGTGGCGACCTGCGCCGACGGCTCGCGCTGGATCCGGTCCATGTCGATGACCCGCACCCCGGGCAATCCGGCGACCGCGGCGTCGACGTCGCGGGGCATGCCCAGGTCGCAGATCACCAGCGGTTCGGTCGCCTCGTCACGGTTGCCCCCGGCCAGCGCGTGGTGCACATCGGCCAGCGAGACGACCGGGCTGACCGCTCCGGTGGAGGACACCACGATGTCCGCGCTGGTCAGGCTGGCAGCCATCCGATCCAAGGCGACGGCGTCGGCCGTGACACCGCTCTCGCGGATCTTGCGGGCCAACCGTTGAGCGCGCGGCAGCGAACGGTTGATGACGTCGATGTGCTGGACGCCGGCGCGCACCAGATGTGCCGCGGACAGCGCGCCCATCGACCCGGCACCGATCACCACTGCGGTCCGGCCGTGCAGCGCATCAGTGCCGAACTCAGAGCCCAGTTGCTTGGCTGCGATGCCCAGGGCGACCGAGACCACCGACGCGCCGGCGGCGTCGATTCCGGTTTCGGAGTGCACCCGCTTGCCCACCGACAACGCGCGCTGTGCCAGTTCGTGCAGCACCCGGCCGACACTGCTGTTGGCCTCGGCGGAGGCGTAGGCGCGCCGCACCTGGCCAAGCACCTGCTGTTCGCCCACCACCGCGGAGTCCAAGCCGCTGGCCACCGAAAACAGGTGCTCGACGGCGGCCTCGCTGTAGCGGACGTAGGCGTATTTGGTCAGGTCGGCCATCGACATGCCGGAGTGTTCCGAGAGCACCTGCCCGATCGCCGACAACCCGGCGTGGAAAGCCTCGACGACGGCGTAGATCTCGACCCGGTTGCAGGTCGACAGGATCATCGCTTCGGTGACGAGCGGCGATTGCAGCACTTGCTCGACGATCTTTACCTGATCGGATTCAGCGGTGCTGAGCTGCTCGAGTACGGAGACGGGGGCGCTGCGGTGCGAGACCCCGAAGAGCAGGACGCTCACGGCAATATCACCTGGTCCGCTCCTTGCTGTCACCGTGAAGAAACTTCTCTCCACGGTAGAGGCTAAAGCGCTGGCCTACCAAATTCGGCGGTTCAGCGAGGCTCGACGCAGGAGAGGCGAAGCTGGAACCGCCGTATGAGCGAGCGGTTCAGCGAGGCTCGACGCAGGAGAGGCGAAGCTGGAACCGCCGTATGAGCGAGCGGTTCAGCGAGGCTCGACGCAGGAGAGGCGAAGCTGGAACCGCCGTATGAGCGAGCGGTTCAGCGAGGCTCGACGGAGAAGAGCTGGAACCGCCTTAGGAACCCGCCAAATCAGCACGTAGCCGGGACTCGTCGACCTCCCAGTAGCTGTGCTCTCGTCCGTCGAGCAGCACCACCGGCAACCGGTCGCCGAATTCGGCGCGCGGGCCGGTGTCGCCGGCCGCCGCGGCGGCGTCGACATCGACCGCCTGCAGGTCGAACGCGAGTTCGCCCGCCAGCCGGGTCAACTGGTCGTATACCTGCACGCAGACCGGGCAACCCTCGCGGGTGAGCAGCTGTACCTGGTGGCGGGTCATGCTGCCAGTGTCGCAGGGCCGGCGCCGGCCCGCCGTGGCCACCGGGTTCGCTGAATTGTCGCGACGTCCTCAACCGAATTGAATTACGGTGTGACCGGCCACAAGCCGCATCTCCTTCACCCCGGGCGGACAGAGCAAGCCATGACTTCCAGCGCTGTGTCGATCACCAACCTGCTGTATCGCTACGCGGAATTGATGGACTCCGGCGACCTGGACGGCGCTGCGGCGCTGTTCGCCCACGCCCGGATCAAAGCCGACCCCGAAGGCACGGTCATCCTCGATCACGCCGGGATCCTGCAGCTGTGGCGCGGGCTCGTCACCCTTCACGCCGACGGCACGCCGCGCACCAAGCACGTGATCACCAACCCGATCCTGGACATCGACGAGGTCGCCGGGACCGCAACCTGCCGGTCCTACTACACGGTGCTGCAGCAGACCGACGCCGTGGCACTGCAGGTGATCGCCGCGGGGCGCTATCACGACACGTTCGAGCGGGTCGACGACGTCTGGCGGTTCAGTTTCCGCGACTACTCGATGTTCGACCTCAAAGGTGATCTACGCGATCACCTGGGGGTCATCGGCCCGGCAGCCGGATAGGGTTGATCACGGCCGGAATACCGGCCCTGAGCCCAGACGCGGAAGGAGTCGGGTGATGACATCACCGGGCCCGGCCGACCGGGCATCCGCAGCCGACGTGGCATCGCTGACCGACGGGGATTTCGCAGCCAGCGCGGAGCGGGTGCTGGCCGATGTGGCCGACGCCGACACTCCCGCACCGGTCGACCTGACCGCCGCCGCATTCTTCGACGTCGACAACACCCTGGTTCAGGGCTCCTCGATGGTGCACTTCGGCCGCGGGCTGGCCGCCCGCAACTACTTCACCTACCGCGATGTCATCGGATTCGTGTACGCGCAAGCCAAATTTCAGCTCACCGGCAAGGAGAACAGCGACGACGTCGCGGCCGGGCGGCGCAAAGCGCTGGCGTTCATCGAGGGCCGGCCGGTGTCCGAGCTGGTCGATCTGGGCGAGGAGATCTACGACGAGATCATCGCCGACAAGATCTGGCCCGGTACCCGGGAGCTGGCCCAGATGCATCTCGACGCCGGCCAGCAGGTGTGGCTGGTCACCGCGACCCCCTATGAGCTGGCCGAGACCATCGCCCGCCGGCTCGGATTGACCGGCGCGCTGGGCACCGTCGCGGAGTCGGTCGACGGGGTGTTCACCGGTCGACTGGTCGGCGAGATCCTGCACGGGCCCGGCAAAGCCCACGCGGTGCGGTCGCTGGCGATCCGGGAGGGGCTGAACCTGCGGCGTTGCACGGCCTACTCCGACAGCTTCAACGACGTGCCGATGCTCTCGCTGGTCGGCACGGCGGTGGCGATCAACCCCGACGCCGCGTTGCGGGAGACGGCGCGGAAGCGGGGCTGGGAGATCCGTGACTTCCGTACCGCACGGCGGGCGGCGCGCATCGGCGTGCCGTCGGCGCTGGCGCTGGGCGCCGTCGGCGGGGCCCTGGCCGCAGCCGTGGCGCACCGGAACGAGCGAACGTGACTTGCTCGCTGATAAACTTCCGCCGCCGTACACCACGGCGAGCGGAGGGGTAAACCGGCATGTCAGTACACACCGAGTCGCAGCGGATGATCGGAGCCCACTACCGGTTCCCGGATTATTTCGAGGTCGGCCGGGAGAAGATCCGCGAGTTCGCCCGCTCCGTCAAAGACGACCACCCGGCCCACTTCGACGAGGCCGCCGCCGGCGAAGCCGGGCATCCGGGACTGGTGGCATCGCTGACGTTCCTAGCGGTTGCCGGACGCCAGGTGCAACTGGAGATCTTCGACAAGTTCGACCTCCCGATCAACATCTCCCGGGTGCTGCACCGCGACCAGAAGTTCACCTTCCACCGGCCGATCGTGGCCGGTGACAAGCTGTTCTTCGACACCTACTTGGACTCGGTGATCGAGTCGCACGGCACGGTGGTCAGTGAGGTCCGCAGCGAGGTCACCGACGAGAACGGCGAGCCGGTGGTGACCAGCGTGGTGACCATGCTCGGCGAGTCGGTCAACCAGGACGCCGACACCGAGGCCAAGACAATCGCCGCCCTTGAGGCGATGCGCGATCGGGCGCTGGGCAAGAAGTAGCCGTCCAAGCTCATCGAGATTGCGTCCAGGGTCGTGGACGCGGCGCCATCCACAGCCCTGACGGCAATCTCAAGGAGCGGCTGCACCTGTCGGTGCTGGATGAGGTGGCGGAGTCGCGAACGTCAGCCGAAGAACGTGTTGCGGCGACCGGCGAGCAGCCGGTACAGCGTCTGCTGAATGGTCTCGCGCACCTGGTCGGTCAGCTCGAAGGTGACCATCGGGTCGTCGGCGGCACCGGCCTCGTAGTCGGTGGTCTCAATCGGTTCACCAAAGGCGATGTGCCACTTCGACGGCATCGGCACCAGGCCGGCGGGACCGGCCAGCGGAAACAGCGGTGTGATGGGGAAATAGGGCACGCCGAGCAGCCGGGCCAACAGCTTGACGTCGGCGATCATCGGGTAGATCTCCTCCGAGCCGACGATCGAGCAGGGCACGATCGGCGCCTTGGTGCGCAGCGCCGCCGAGACGAAGCCGCCGCGACCGAACCGCTGCAGCTTGTAGCGGTCCTTGAACCGCTTGCCCAGGCCCTTGTAGCCCTCCGGGAAGACGGCGGTCAGCTCCCCTGCCTCCAGTAACCGGTTGGCGTCGGAGGTGCAGGCCATGGTGTGGCCCGCCTTGCGGGCGGTCGGGCCGATCATCGGCAGGTCGAATACCAGGTCGGCGGCGAGCATCCGCAGGTTCCGGTGTTCGGGGTGATGGTCACGCACCGCCACCGAGAGCATCAACGCGTCCATCGGCAACACCCCGGCGTGGTTGGCCACCACCAGTGCGGGCCCATCGGTCGGCAGGTTCTCGATGCCGCTGACCTCGACGCGGAACCAGTCGTTGAAGAACACCCGCAGCAACGGCAGCACCACGGCCTCGTTGAAGTGCGGGTCGAAACCGAATTCGTCGACCTGGTAATCCCCCGTGATCCGCTCCCGCAGGAACGCGGCGACCGCGCTCACCCGGCGGGTGAATTCGCTCGGGGTGGGCGCGGCGGCACTGGTGGCCGACGCGGTGCCGCGGCGGTCGCCGAGTTCACGGACCACCGCGGCGGCCTGCTTGGCCGAGACCCGTTCGGCCGGACCCGCCAACGCCGACGGATGCCTGCGCACCGAGTTCGAATGCTTGTGCAGCGGAATGACTTTCGCCTTCGAATCATCAGCCATAGCGCTAACCTCCCCGCACCCTGTTGAAGCCGATATCCCCCATGCGCTGCGCTGCGCTCACTGCTCGCTGTTCCACCGAACGGACCCACTTGGGATCGACGATCGGGTGCAGCCCCCGACCCCGCACGTAGTCGTCAAACGCCTCGGCGGTGGTCCACTTGGTGCTGTACCCGAGTTCGGTTCGCATTCTAGTCGTGTCCATCACCCGGCCAAAGCTCAGATAATCCAGCTGTTCCCGGTTGATCTCGGTGTAATTGTTGGCCCGGCGCAGCGAATCGATGACCCACAGCCCGACACCGGGCAGTGGCATCGGGATGCGCCCTGACCTGCGGATCGCCTGCGACATCATGATGATCCCGTCGGCACCGATGTTGAAGGTGCCGGCCTTGCCGGCCATGGTGGCCCGCTCCAAGGCCCCCAGCGCGTCCTGCTCGTGCAGCAGCTGCAGGCGCGCGTCTCGTCCCAGCACCGTTGGGACCAGCGGGCCGGCGAGGTAGCGCGACAAGGCGGTGTCCATGGCCGGGCCGATCATGTTGGCCATCCGCAGGATCGTGACCGCGATGTCGGGCCGACGCCGGCCCAGCCCACGGGCATAGCCCTCGATGTCGATGCTGTCGCGGGGGAACCCCTGCGTCGGAGGACGGCGACTGGTGCTGTCCTCGGAGAACAACACCGGGTCGCGCGAGCACGACCCGTAGACCTCCGAGGTCGACTTGAGCACCACCCGCCGCACCGAAGGCGCCTTCTGACAGGCCGCGAACAACTGCATCGCGCCCATCACGTTGAACTCTTTGAGCGCCGCTCCACCGCCGGACCTCGGCACGTACGACGCCGCCGCTGCGTGCACGACGGTGTCGACTTCGCTGTTACGAATCACCTTGGCTATAAAGGGGTTACGGATGTCGGCACGGACAAACTCAGCGCGCCCCATACGGCGCAGCATGTCCTTGCTCGGCATGACCGCATCCACCGCGATCACCCGGTTGATCAACGGGTTCTGCGTGAGCCTTGCGGTGAGGAATCCACCAAGAAACCGGCACGCACCGGTGACCAACACAACCTTGGGGTAATGCCGGGCGTCACTGCGCGTGCCGTCGCTCGGGGATCCGGCCTCGTCCATTCGGTCAGCCTAACGGCCACGCCGGAAAAGCAATACCGGCGATCGGCCCGGTGCGCGAGCGTGAAGCCGTCGTCACGCTCGGCACGGCTCGGGGGCCTGGACGGACCCGGGCGGAGTTACTTACCGAGTTTTCTGCGCTGCACGCGGGTACGGCGAAGCAGCTTGCGGTGCTTCTTCTTCGACATGCGCTTGCGCCGCTTCTTGATGACTGAACCCATGAACTCCGCTATCTGCTTCTGCCCGCGCCGACGATTGGGCGCTGCTGAACTTGATCGACCCGGCTACTTTACCCGTAGGCGGGCACGGACCGGAAAACCGCACCTGGCCCCGACCACGACGCAACCAGGACAGCCGACCCCGAGCGTCGCCGTGAGGCGACGCCCGGGGGGCGCTTACCTGTCGACCGGCTCTTTAGCCCGCGTCGAAGAAGGAGGTCTCCAGCAGGTCGTGCACCGCCTTGGCGTGCACCCGGAAAGACCGTCCCACCCGCACCGCGGGCAGCTCGCCGTTGTGCACCAGGCGGTACACCGTCATCTTGCTGACCCGCATCAACGCAGCCACCTCGGCCACGGTGAGAAATTGTGTCGTGTCACGCGCCGAAGGCCCGTTCGCAGACGTCATCGTTACCCATTTCAATCAGGCACGTGCAGTCCCAGCGGCTTCCCCTCCGCTGCGCCCACACGCACAGACATAGAGGAGAATAGCGGGACGGATGGGGTTCCTGCGACTAGTGAGAGCCAATATGTGAAAAATAAGTGAATTACTCTGATGTAATTCTTAGCTGCTCAGAGCGTGTTTTTGCGGCCTGCACCGCCCGATCGAGCGAGGTCCGCAGGCCACCGGCCTCCAATTCACGCAGTGCGGCCGCAGTGGTCCCCCCAGGCGAAGTCACCATCGCTCTCAGGTGGGTCGGGGCGGTGTCGATGCCCGCATTGGGCGCACCATCGCCTGCGTCCCGTTCCTCCAGCAGCATCTGCGCCGAACCGGCCATCGTCTGAACCGCCAAGTCGGTTGCCGCCTGCCTGCTCAATCCGGCAGCAACCCCGGCATCCACCAGCGCCTCGACCACCAAGAAGAAGTACGCCGGCCCGGATCCCGACACCGCGGTGACGGCGTCCATCTGCTCTTCCGGAACGATCGCCACCGTCCCGACGCACTCGAACAGCGCCGCGACCTCGCTGACCTGTTCGTTGCTGGGGAAGCGGCCCTTTGCCAGCGCGCTGGCACCGACGCCGACCTTGACCGGGGTGTTGGGCATCACCCGCACCACGGCCGCTCCGGCCGGGAGCTTGGATTCCACGTACTCGGTGGTGAGACCGGCGACGATCGTGACCAGCACCTGCTCGGCGCTGTCCCCGGAGGCAGCGGTAACGCTCTTGGCGAACTCCTCGACCACGGCGTCCACATCCTGTGGCTTCACCGCGACGATCACGATGGAGGCGTTCTCGATCGCGTCAGCGACCGAGGTCACCAGGACCGAGTACTTCTCCGAGAGCTGCCGGGCCCGGTCGCCGTACCGCTCAGCGACCACCAGGTCCTTGACCGGGCGGCCGGCAGCCAGCAGCCCCGCCAGCAACGCTTCGCCCATGTTGCCGCCACCGATGATCGCGATTCTGGTCATGGGGACAGCATTTCAGACCGGGCGACCGCAAGCGCGGCGGAGCCGGGCGCGGCGGGTCGCCCGCTACCGGGCCGGCACCATCGCCAACTGGCGCGTCTGCACCACGATGCGGCCCTCGCAGTCGACCACGGTGTGGTCCTCGTCGAACCAGTCCTGGCCGATCTGCACGCAACTGCAGATCACCCGCAGCCAGCCGTCGGCCGGGATGGCCCGCAAGTAGGCGGTGAGTTGCACGGTGGGCGCCCAGCCGTTGCGGTTGACGGCGTAGGTCACCGGAGCCGACACATCGCCGCACAGCAGCGCGAAGAGCACGTCAGGCACGGCATCCTTGGGCCGTACCCACATCTCGATCACCGGCGGCCCGCCGTCCGAGCGGGGGCCCAGCGTGGTCAGTGCCGGCCGGATATCGCAGCCGTGCGCCAGGTGCACGATGTGTTCCATCGGGTGCCCCGGACCGATCGGCTCCAAGCCGGGCGGAGGTTCCGGCGTCATCAACGGCACCACCGGGTTGAACGACAGCAGTGGCGGCGCCTGGTGCTCGGGCTCACTGAGCGTGATGGCGGCGCGCACCGCGGTGCGCTCGCCCTGGTTGAGTTCGACATCGACGAGGCTGACCCGGCGTCCACGCTTGCGGATCGTGGTCACCAGCTGCATCGGGCCGGGGTCGGGTGCCCACAGATAGCTGGCCGACACCGCGACCGGTTGCAGGGCCCCGCCGTGGGCGGTGCGGGCGGCATTGGCGCACAGCGCCAGCATCGCGCCACCGTGCACCTTCGGGCCGATGGTCCAATGCTCGTTGAGCTCGCCGGTAAAAGACGCGACATCATCGCTGTGGTCATGACCGTCGATGCGCACCAAGCGCATGGCATCGGTGAACAGCGTGGATGATGAAGTCACACGTGGCTCCTTGTAACTCAGCGATCGGGCGATCAGCGCAGCAGATGCGTTCGGGCGAACTGCAGCGATTCGGTCAGCAGCGCCTCACGCTCGTGCGGCGAGCGCGCCTGCGAGGTGGTCACTTCCAGCACCACGTGACCGGTGAAGTCGCTGGAGGCCAGCAGCTGACACACCTCGGCGGTGGGCTGGTCACCGCGTCCGGGCACCAGATGCTCATCGGCCGGCAGCCCGGTGCCGTCACACAGGTGCAGGTGCGTCAGCCCCGAGCCCATCCGGCGGGCCATCTCCAACCCGTCGGCGCCGGCGGTCGCGGTATGCGACAGGTCCAACGTGTAGTGCGCGTGGTTGCCGTCGAGTGGGTCGTGGGACGGTGCGAACGCCGAAATCCCCGCTCCCGGGCCGCCTCCGCGGCGACGCATCCGCTCGCGGGACTGATCGGCGCCGAAGAACCGGTCGGCGCGGAACGGGAACATGTTCTCCACCGCTACCGCCACATCGCTGTCGGATTCCAATTCGGCGACTTGATCGCTGAAGCCCTCGGCATAGCGTCGCTGCCAGCGAAACGGCGGATGCACCACCACGGTCTGGGCCTCGAGCTGCTCCGCGGCCCGGACGCTGCGCTCCAGTTTGGAGATCGGGTTGGAGCCCCACACCCGTTGCGAGATCAACAGGCACGGTGCGTGCACCGACAGCACCGGCACCCGGTACTTGCGCGACAACCGTCGGACGGCGCCGATGTCCTGGCTGACCGACTCCCCCCACACCATCAATTCGATGCCGTCGTAGCCGAGCCGAGCCGCATATTCGAAGGCAGCCTCCGCCCGCAGCGGGTAGACGGAAGCGGTCGACAATCCGACCTTGATGGCAGGGCGCACGAAGTAATAGTGAACGGCTAATTGGCGTGCAACGCCAGCGGCCCCAACGTAACCAGCAAACCGACCGCGACCGCGATCAACGTACTGACGATGTCGACGGTCTTACGGACCGCCTGCACCGCGGCCACCAGACCGAGTGTGACCAGGACCGTGAGCACCAAGGCCACGATGCTGTTCCACCGCCACAGCTGGTCGAAAACGATGAATAGGCCGCCGCCGAATGCCACCGCCAGGAGCGACTGCAGCACCACCAGCAAGCCGCCCACCACGCCCGGSCGACCGACGTAGAGGTCGGCCGGCTCGACGTCGGCGGCCGCCTCGGCGCTGTCGGCGTCGGCGAGCTCGGCCTGTCCGTCGGCGACCAACGCTGAGCCGCCCGCTCGCTCGGTGGAGCGGCCCTTGGTCAAAAACGACCGCACGAATGCGGAGTCCCCGGCCGGCAGATCGGCATCGCGAACGTCGCTCTCCATGACATCGACGGCTATATCGGTATAGGTGTCAACCGGATCCGGCCGCATCCGTTCGGCCCCCGAGCCTGTCGGCCGGGTTTCGTCCGGCTGGCCATTGTCTGCCGCCGGCGGCGGGTCGGACCGCCGCATCGGCCGGGGGTAGGGGCTTTGCTCGGGTCCACTGCCGCGTGGCGCCTGCGGCGGGGACTTGGGCCAGCGCGGCTCGGCTGCCGGCCGCTTGGCGGGTTCCACCCGCTGCACCGGACGCGGCCCGGTCGCGGGCCGGTCCTCCTCGACGAATCCGGGTGCCGGACCGACGGGCAGGGCACCGCTCGGCTCACCGTCGGCCGATGCCGATGGCGGAGCCGCGACATCGAGCTGGGGCGGCGCCTCGTCGCGGATGATCGGGATCTCCCCGGTCAGTTCCGCGACCGTCACGGCGTCGGCATTGCCGCGCCGGCGCCGGCGTCGCCCGGTGACCGGCGGGGCACCGATATTGCCGTTCTTGGCGAGCAGTTCGGCTACCGAGATGGGTCGCGTCTCGACGTCGCGGGGGTCAGGCTTGGGTCCACTCATCGGTGCCCTCCCTTTGACCGCGCTGCGGCCATGCCCGCCGCTGGAGATCCGAACAGGGTGACGCCGTCGGCCTCACTGTCGAGTCTGCGCAGGATCAAACCCTCCCGCAGCGCCCACGGGCAAATCTCCACCGTTTCAATCGACAGCGCTCGCATGCTCGCTTCCGCCACCAGAGCACCCGCCACGATCTGTGGCGCACGCTCGGCGCTCACCCCTTCCAATTCGGCCCGATCAGCCGTGGTCATCCTAGAGATGAATGATATGAGCTGCCTAAGGCCAGTGGCGGTCAGTGTGCGCCTCACGCGCGGGCCGGCGGCCGATGGCGCCGCCCCGGTCAACCGCGCCAGCGAACGAAACGTCTTGGAGCTCGCGACCGCCAGATCGGGCGGCCCGACTTCCAGCACCTCCGCAGCGGCACCTGCCAACTCGGTGTCCAACCAGTCCCGCAGCATGGCCACCCGACGCCGGCCAGGGGGGTCTTCGGTGAGCCACTCCCGGGTGAGCCGCCCGGCGCCCAACGGCAGGGACAGCGCCACGTCCGGCTCCTCGTCGACACCGCTGGACATCTCCAGCGAGCCACCACCGATGTCGAGGTTGTTGATCCGTCCGGCACTCCAGCCGAACCAGCGCCGCACCGCCAGGAATGTCAGCCTGGATTCGTCCTCGCCGGCGAGCACCTGCAATTCGACACCGGCCTCCGATCGAACCCGGGCCAGCACGTCCTCGGAGTTGGACGCGTCTCGCACCGCCGAGGTGGCGAACGCCACTAACTCCGCACAGCCCGAACTCGCTGCGATGGTGGCGAATTCGCCCACCGTGGACACCAGTTTGTCAGCTCCGCGCCGGGTGATCTTGCCGGAGCTGTCAGTCGCCTCGGCCAGCCGCAACGTGGCTTTGGTCGAGCTCATCGGAGTCGGGTGACCACCCCGGTGGGCATCGACCACCAACAGGTGGACGGTGTTGCTGCCGACGTCGAGCACCCCTAATCGCACGCACCCAACTTAGTGGGGACAGGCCCGGACATGGTGAGGCAACGTGAATTTCTGGTCTAGCGTGGAGATTCGTGACCCCCGCGCAGCACCGTTCCCATCCCGGTGAAGTCGAGCTGGACTTCCCCCGCGAATGGGTGGAGTTCTACGACCCCGACAACCCCGAACACCTGATCGCCGCCGACCTCACCTGGCTACTGTCCCGCTGGACCTGTGTTTTCGGCACACCCGCCTGCAAGGGCATCGTGGCCGGCCGCCCCGACGACGGGTGCTGTTCCCATGGCGCCTTCCTGTGTGACGACGACGACCGCGCCAACCTCGATGACGCGGTCTCCCAACTCACCGACGCCGACTGGCAGCTGCGCGACAAAGGTCTGGGCCGCAAGGGCTACCTGGAATACGACGAGAACGACGGTGAACAACAACTGCGCACCCGCACCGTCAAGGGCGCCTGCATCTTCCTGAATCGGCCGGGGTTCGCCGGTGGCGCGGGTTGCGCCCTGCACATCAAGGCTGTCCGGCTCGGCGTGGAACCCCTGACGATGAAGCCCGAAGTGTGCTGGCAGCTGCCGATCCGGCGCAGCCAGGAATGGGTCACTCGCCCCGACGACACCGAAATCCTCAAGACCACGATCACCGAATTCGATCGGCGTGGCTGGGGCCCGGGCGGCGAAGACCTGAACTGGTACTGCACCGGCGACCCGGCAGCACACGTCGGCGCCCGGCAGGTCTGGCAGAGTCTGGCCCCGGAACTGACCGAGTTGCTCGGGCCCAAGGCGTACGCCGAGCTGGCCGCGATCTGCCAGCGACGTAACGAACTCGGCCTGGTGGCTGTTCACCCCGCCACCCAAAAGGCCCGGCGCACCTGACCGGAGCATCGTGCACTTGGGTGGCCGCAAATTCATGCCATGGATCGCCGCAGCTCAGCTGGCGCTTTCTGGTCCATCGGGGTTGCCGGGGATGTCGGGTTCCCGCGAGATCCGTCCGGGAGCGCGACGGCCACGGGTGGCGGGGGTCACGACCAAACGATTTTCAGCAGGCGACCAGCGCCGGTATGCTCGGCCCATAGCGCCGCGTAGCGCACCAACTTCGCGGAGTGCGTACTGAATTGAGAAACGCGCCCAACGCGGGCATGATCGGTATTTTACGACGCCCGCCGGAGATTCATGATCAGGACCGAGATGCATACCGTAGATATGGAGCTCAACCGGAACGGACACACGTCGCCGGTCGCCCTTAGGCCTCCTGTGGTCCTTGAAGCGCGCAAACTCAACAAACAGTTCGGCGAGGGCGATACCGCCACGCCGATTTTGCGCAACATCGATATCCAGATAACTCGCGGCGAATTCGTGGCGATGGTCGGCCCGTCGGGTTCGGGCAAGTCCACCCTGCTGAGCATCCTCGGCCTGCTGGACTTGCCTACCAGCGGCGATGTCCTCATCAACGGCCAAAGCGTCTCGCAGCTCTCACGCAAGCAGCTGGCCACTGTGCGATGTCAGACGCTCGGCTATGTCTTCCAGGCCTTCAACCTTCTGGCGGGCCTCTCAGTGGTTGAGAATGTGATGCTCCCGGGCCTGCTGGCAGGTAAATCCGGTCGCGCCCAGCACGCGCATGCAATGAGCCTGCTCGACCAGGTCGGCCTGGCCGCCAAGTCCAAGCGTGTCCCGTCGGAATTGTCCGGCGGCGAACAACAGCGTGTGGCCGTCGCCCGGGCGCTTTTCATGAAGCCCGACGTGATTCTCGCCGATGAGCCGACCGGCAACCTCGACACCGTAAATGGTCAGCGGGTTATTGACGCGTTGTATAACTTGAACGCGGCCGGCCAGACAATTGTTTTGGTGACCCACGACCGGAAAATAGCTGACGACGCTCCTCGTCTGATCTCATTGCTTGACGGTGAAGTTGAGACCGACAGCGGAATGGCTCACGCGGCAAATAATGTGACATGGCTCGCGGAACATTAGCCGCGACGTTCGGCCTGCTGCGGATAATCAACTTCCGCGCCGTCCGTAAACACGCATTCCGGGCCGCACTGGCGGCATTCTCGCTCGGCGGCGGAGTGGCAGTCGTCGTGGCCGTCATGATCGAGGTCACCAGCGTCTCCAAGGCCGTCGAAGACGTCGGCTACCAGATCGCCGGACCCGCGCCGCTGCGCGTGGTCGGGGCCGCCACCCGCGGCGGCATCAGTCCCGCCGTCGTCGAGGACTCCCGGGCGGTGCCCGGGGTGGCAGCCGTGGTGCCGGTCATTCGCGGTGTCACGATGATCCGCAACGACGGCAAAGAGAGCTTCGGGCTGGCCCTGGGCGTGGACTGCTCGGCCCAGTGGATCGTCGACCCGAAGGTCTGCCAGACGGGTCAGCAGGAGCCCCCACCGGCGACCTCGAAGTCCCTGGGCGACTCCCTGAATGATTCGGCGACCTTGGTCACCGACGTCGGGCAGCTGTCGTTGGAGAAGTTCCAGCGGGTGGCCGATCTCGACGACGTCAACAACGGCCTGGTCGCGGTGCTGCCGCTGAGCATGGCGAAGGTGCAGTTCGCCCGCGGCGACCGGGTGGACATGCTGTACGTGACCCTGGACAAAGACGCCAACGCCGGCGAGGTTCAGCAGCGCCTGAAGACCACGCTCGGCCCCACCTACACCGTGCAGCCCCGCAGCGAGCCCGCGAAGGGCTACAACGTGAACGACGTGCTGCTGCCCCTGCTCGGGATCTTCGCCCTGATCTCGATCGGTGTCGGGGTCATCCTGATCACCCAGATCACCCGGCTCTCAGTGGAAGAGCGCCGACGCGAGATCGCGATCGCGTCGGCATTGGGGGCCTCACCGGCGTCGATCATGACCGGATTCCTCAGCGAGGCCGCACTGTTGGGTGCGGTGGGCTCGGCGATGGGTGTGCTGACCGGCATCGTGATCTCCGAACCGATCGTGGCCAGCGCCAGCGAGCTGACCGAACGCTTCGTCGGCGTCACCGTCCCGGTGATCCTCAAACCGGCGATCCTGGTGATCGGCGTCCTGGCCGGCATCTTCCTGGCGGTGGGCGCCGCGATCGGCCCCGCCCTGTCGGCCTCCAACACTCCCATCGCGGCCGAGCTCTCCGGTCGAGCGGCCCAGGAACAGACCACGCAGCGCAAGATCTGGTTCAAGGCGTTACTGCTGCTAGCGATCGGGCTGGCCGGGGTGATCGCGGCTCGGCTGGCTACGCTCTCCGGCGCGCTGGTCGCCTGGCAGGCCATCATCGCCGATGTGGGGGCGGTCGTCGCCCTCATCGGTCTGCTGCTGGCCACGGCGTACTTGAGCGCGCAGGCGATCACCAGCCTGCGCCCGCGACCGGACAAGTCGAGCGGGGCCACGCTGACCATCGCGCTCAACGCACTGCGCTCAGACAGGTCCCGCACCGCGGCCATCTCCGGAGCCATCGCGGTTCCTGTCGTAGTCGCGATCCTACTGTCCGGATTCCTGGTGGCGATCCACATCGGTGCCACCAAGGTCGCCGAATCGCAGGCGGACGGCCGCATTGCCATCACCACTACACAGTTCGCCGATTACGGCCCCATTGATGCCCGATTCGCTCCGCAGACGGTCAACAAACTGAACTCCGTGGCCGGGGTAGAAAAAACCGAGCGGATGGCTGAAATCGAGATCAGCCTCAAAGACGGATCGTTGGCCCATATTCAGGCGCAGGATCGACCGACATTTCCGTTCGGATTACTCGCGGGGCAATCCCCGGAGGCAAGCCAGAAAGCCAATCAGGTCGTCATTGGCAGCGTGCTGGCACGCGAGAAAAATCTCCACATTGGTGACACTCTCGTATTTGGAAGTGGACTCGACGCGCAGGCGATGAGTATCGGCACCATTGTGGCTACGCCCGAATACGGTGGACGCCGGATCTACATGCCCTATGCGATCGCCGAAAAGATCTACGGTCCCCAGCCCGCCGGCCTGATCTTCGCTACCCCGGCCCCCGGACTCAGCGCCGATCAGGTCATCGAGAACATTAAGGCCACGCAGTTCGACCAGCCGGTGACGGCGGTGGACACCGACGGTTACGCCGCCGACATCGCGGCCTCCATCGGTCGCTACCTCACGCCGCTGAACACCCTGAAGTACGGGCTGCTCGCGATCGCCTTCATCTCGGTGCTGTCGACGTTGTTGCTGGTCGGTATCCGCCGCAGGCGCGAAGTGGCCCTGATCCAGGCGCTGGGTGCCACCCGGCTGCGCGTGTTCAGCATCACCACCGTCGAGGCAGTCATCGCCGGGGCCGCCGGCGGCCTGTTCGGCGCGGTACTCGCTATCGCGATCTCCGAGGCGGTGCGCCGGGCAGCCGTGGTCAACGTCGGGCTGGTCACGCCGCTGGTGTTCCCCTGGTCCGACGCGGTCCTCTACGCGGTGTTGGCCACCATCGCCGCGGTGTTCGCGGCCATCATTCCCGCCTGGAAGAGCACTCGGTCCACTCCGGCGACCGAACTCCGCGACGAGTGAGCTCGCCGCGCTGACCCGCTAAGGATGCGATGACAGCCACCACCCCCACCGTGCCCGGCTTCACCGGTGATGCCGTCTACCCCGGCGACGCCCGCTACGACGAGGTGCGCCAGGTCTTCAACGGCCTGATCGACAAGCGCCCGCAGGTGGTCCTGCAGTGCCGCTCGCAGGACGACATCGTCGCCGCTGTGCGCTATGCCGTGGACTCCGGTGCCCAGATCGCCGTGCGCAGCGGCGGTCACAGCGTCGCCGGCCACTCGGCCACCGATGGCGGCATTGTCATCGACCTCACCCAGATGCGTGGGGTGCGGGTGGACGCCGAGGCGCGGATCGCCTACGTCGACGCCGGTGCCACCTGGGGTGACGTGGACCCGGTCACCAGCAGGCACGGCCTGGCCTGCCCCGGCGGCGTGGTGTCGACGACGGGCGTCGGCGGATTTTCGCTCGGCGGCGGCATCGGGTGGCTCTCCCGAGCCCACGGCATGACCTGCGACAACCTGATCGGCGCCACCCTGGTGACCGCGTCCGGCGACGTCATGACGGTCAGCGAGACCGAGAACGCCGACGTGCTGTGGGGGCTGCGCGGCGGTGGCGGCAACTTCGGCGTCGTGACCCAGTTCGTGCTGCGCCTGCACCCGGTCGACGGTGTAGTGGCCGGCGTGCAGTCCTACCCCGACGCCGACGCCGAGGCAGCCCTCAAACACTTCCGAGCCCAGATGGACAACGCGCCCGACCACCTGGCGTCCATCCTCGACTTCTCCAGTGACCTCACGACGGGCCAGTCACTGGTCAACGTTCTGGCATGTTCCACACGGACCGACCAGACCGGTAGCGACGACGTCAGCGCCCTGCTCAATGTTCGCGGCGTGGCGGCCAAGCCGGTGGTGGCCCTGCAGCACAAACTGGACTACTCGACCTGGCAGCAGGCCCTGGACTACACGGCGCCCTACGGCTGGCTGAACTACTGGAAGTCGCTGTTCGTCACCGAGCTCACCGATGAGGCCATCCGGCGCATCGCCCTGTTGGGGCGGTCGCGCCCGTCGGCGCAGACCCGGCTGCACCTGATCCGGTTGGGCGGCTTCGCCAGCCGGGTTCCGGCGGAGTCGACGGCCATCGTCGCCCGCGAACACCCCTACATCATTCATTTGATGGCGACGTGGACCGACCCCGCCGAGAGCGCGCGATGCACGGCGTGGGCCCGGCAGGCCTTCGAGATCCTGCGACCGCTGGGACCGGCCGGTGCGTACTTGAACTTCGTCGGCGACGAGGGCCAAGACCGCATTCGCGCGACATTCGGTGACGCCGGATACCGCCGTCTCGCCGAGCTCAAGGCACGCCTTGATCCGGCCAACCGATTCACCCTCAACCACAACATCGAGCCGGCGACGGGGAGCTGACCGCTCGGCAGTTCTCAGTGTGTCGCCAACGCGGACACACGGTTACGCCAACGCACGGTGGGTATTGTTGTCCGCGGGGGAAAGGACGCAAGGATGCCTGCCGCGCACGATGATGACTTGGCCTTCGCCGGCGTCGCGCGCTTGGCGCAGCTGGTACGCGCGCGTGAGGTGTCGCCGCGCGAGCTGGTAACCCTGTATCTGGATCGGATCGCCCGGCTTGACCCGGTGTTGAACGCCTTCCGCACGGTGATGGGCGACCGAGCGATGGCCGAGGCGGCAGACGTCGAGCAGCGATTGGCCGCCGGCGAAGCCCTGCCGTTGGCCGGTGTGCCCATCGCCGTCAAGGACGACACCGACGTGGCCGGCGTTTCCTCGATGTGCGGCACCGGAATTGACGTCGGCCCGGCAAGCACCGACAGCGCCGCCGTGCGACGGCTGCGGGCCGCCGGCGCGGTGATCATCGGCAAGACCCATTTGTCGGAGTTCGGCGCCTACCCGGTGAGCGAGTCGGCGACTTGGGGTGTGACCCGCAACCCGTGGGATCTCTACCGGACCACCGGCGGCTCCAGCGGCGGCTCGGCGGCCGCCGTCGCCGCCGGCATGGTGCCCGGCGCCACCGGCAGCGACAGCGGCGGGTCGGTGCGTATTCCGGCGGCCTGCTGCGGACTGGTCGGCCTGAAGGGCCAGCGCGGCCGGGTCAGCACCAAGGAGTCACCGGAGCGGGCCTACCGGTTCCACGGGCTCAACCACATCGGGCCGCTGGCGCGCAGCGTCATGGACGCCGCCCTACTGCATGACGCCATGACCGGCCCCGAACCCGACGACGAGATTCCTTCGCCCCCACCGGCGCCCCCGCTGATGGAGACACTGCTCGCGGCTCCTCGGCCACTGCGGATCGCGATGTCCTTCAAGCCAGTGGTCCCGGTTCACGTCAGCGATGAGGTACGGCGACCGGTCCTTGAGACCGCAGATTTGTTGCGCTCGCTGGGCCACGAAGTGATCGAGCGTGACCCGGTCTATCCGGTGCTGGGTATCGCCGCGGTGCTCGCACTGTTTATGAACGGGTTCGCCCACGAGATCGAGCGGCTCCCGAAAACCGAACTGCTGGAACGGCGTATGCAGGCTGAGGCCCGAACCAGCCGACTGGTGCCGGATTGGCTGGCTCGCCGGGCTGTCGCCGCGGAGCCCCGGATCACCGCCCGCTCGCAGCGCAGAATCGCCGACTTCGACATCCTGATGACCCCGGTGCTGGCGATCCCGCCGGTGCGGGTGGGCTATTTCGAGGGGCTCGGGCCGACCCGGGCGATGCTGAAGATGCTCAAGTTCATCCCGTTCACCTTCCCCCAGTGCTACAGCGGTCAGCCGGCCATCTCCGTGCCGACCGGTATCGCCGACGACGGCCTACCCGAGGCGGTGCACCTGGTGGCGCGGGCCAACGACGAGGCCACCCTGGTTTCCCTGGCGGCGCAGATCGAATCGGTGCAGCCCTGGACCCAGCGCCGACCGCCGACCGAGGCGCTGCTGTCGCAGGTGGGCTAGGCCGGCGACCCGGGCTCAGCAAGGCTGGTAGCTCTTCTACCAGAGTCAGGGGCAGCCACGGGTCTTCACGCGCGGATCACTCGTCTGTCCCAAATTCATGGTCTGCTCGCTTGGCGGAACGTTGGTCGCGTCGCCGCAGTTTGGTAGATCCAATATGCATAACCGTTGACGCAAAAAGTGCGGTCAGCGATGCCGATAGAGCAGATGACACCGATGCTCGTGCAATATCTAGTTAGCCTCTGTGCCGCGAATGGGACCGAGATGCAATCTCAACACCGCTCGATTTTTCACTGTATTCACTTGTGTCACAGTATTTTTGGTTGTGGATAAGTTCTGCAGCTTGTCGGGGGCCGGCGCTACTATTAGCACATGCGTTCGAATACCCGGGAAGCGGTCGTCGAAGTCTTCGACACCCTGTCCGCTGGGCGTGTCTCATTGACTGTGTAAGTGGTTTGGCCTGAATGGTGGTGGCAGGCTGCTACCACCGGACAGGAGAGATCATCTTGCCGACCTCTGATTCGAACGCCGCTGCCGAAAAGCTGTCGAAGTTGTTGCCCCCGGCAGCCGTGGATGCGCTGCTGGCTGACGCCGAAGCCTCTGGAACGCCGCTTGATGGCCCCGACGGGCTGCTGGCCGCTATCACCAAATCCGTGCTGGAACGGGCCCTAGACG